>JANWZG010000206.1 GCA_025054735.1 Cyanobacteriota bacterium
AAAGCCGTCGGTAAGGCGGTCAATGCCTGCGACGATTGTGACTCCCTCAAGGGGCAACCCAGCGGCTGACAGCACAGTAGTCATCATAATGATCGCCGAACCAGGAACACCAGGAGTGCTAAAGGAAACAAAGAATGCGCTGATGGCGATCACCATCAACAGTGGGGGGGTTATGGGAATGTGGTAAATCTGAGCTATAAACAGGGCGTTGAAACTCTGAAGAATAGCAGACCCATCTCGCTTAAGGGCAGTCCCTAGGGGGATAGCGAAACTGGCAACCTCTTCCCGAATGCCGTAGACCTCTTGGGCGTTGCGTAGTCCGATCGGCAGCACAGCATTTGAGCTAGCCGTGCCAAACCCTAGAGAAAAGGCAGGCGCAAATGCCTTGAGAAATTCAATTGGTTTTGCTCGTAACACAAGTAACATCAGCATGTACAGCGCAGCCATGACCAAACTGGCAAGAAACAAACCTGCTACATAGAGAAACAACCGTATGATCAACCCTAGTCCTTGAATAGCCACCACTGAGGTGATGAGGGCAAATACGCCTACGGGAGCTAGGTAAAGAATCATGGACAGGATAGTTTCTGTAATGTCGTAGACACTGGTGATTACTTGCAGAAACTGGTCTGCTCGATGGCCAATACGCTGACAGGCAATGCCAATTAGGGCTGCGGAACCAATTACCTGGAGCAAATTACCCGTACTCAGGGCCTCAAATGGGTTAACAGGAATCAGGCTGACTAACCAATCCAAAATGGACTGATTAGAACTGGTGATGGCAACTCCTTCAGCAGACAGCCCTCCAAAGCCACTACCGGGTTGCAGAATCAGCGCGGCTATAAGGCCGATCGCCACGGCGATCGCGCTGGTAATGGCATATAGACTCAGCAGCTTGGCAGCATAGCGTCCAACTTGAGAGGCATTTTGAATGCGCGTGAGTCCCAAAATTAGGGAACAAAACACAGTGGGCACCACCACAAACTGAATAATGCGTAGAAATCCATTACCGAGTGGGGACAGCAGGTAGTGGTCTAGGGGAACGATCGCGGCAGGGGCAAATTCGTGCAGACCTGCTCCGGCTAAAATCCCGATGCCCAAGGAGAACAAAATCCAGGTGGAAAGACTGACGGATCGTAGCAGCGTAATAGGAGTAGGTCGGGTCATGGGTAGAGTAGCCAATGGAGTCGCCGTGCAGCAAAAGGTTACATCGTCATGAGAATACCGCCCTACCGAGACCAGACACAATAGCGATCGCTAGAGATTATCCACTCTCCGTTGGCATTTCGTCATCATGTGCAGATAATTGACCACTAATTGACTACGAATGCTGTACTAGGCAGATGCATGTTGATTGAATGCACGTTAGGTTACAAGATTGAGAGTATGTCACCGTCAATATTTCTGTTCTCGCAGTCGTTGCAGCAGAAAATCGAAGCGGATTCTTACCAGGTCAAAACGATTCATAACCTCTGGGCTAAGGTCTTCTTCGGTAGGCTGCTCTAAATTTTCCATCCGGAAGACATCTACCTGCTTAAGAAGCTTCCTCACACGGTCAGACAGCAAAACGGCCATGGCGTGGTAGAAGTGAGAAGCGAAGCTGTTGTCAAGCATTAATTTAGATGACAACTTTGTCCATGGAATTGCCCAAACCAATGTCTCTTCTAGTGCTATAACCGTGGCTGAGGGCAACCGAGCATCAATGAAGGACATTTCACCCACAATATCCCCTGTTTCTAGCTGAGCAATTTCATGTAAGCCCTGAGGGGTATCGACTTGCACTGACAACATGCCCGATAACACCACGTACAGTGCATCAGGACGAACAGTATGCTCAATTAAAACGCTACCTGGTGGAATTACTTTCTGCCGACCAGCCGTAGCTAGCCACTCAATATCGCGATCGTCCATCTCTGCCAGGATGTAAAGTGCTTTTGACATAGTCCTGCGTCCAGTAACTCCGTTATGGGTAATTGTTTCCGTAGCATTCGTAGCAACCCTGCACCCTATTCTGTGTCAGATCACAATTCTATGGTGATCTGGAGCGCCAATAACTAGCTGGAATTTCACAAGCTACAAACCTTCGCATCACGCAACATCTCCTAGGAATCTCCGATAGTTGTAAACATAGATTTCAAGGAGTTGTATGTCTGCAATGAATCTTTTACCGACAGCCCTCTCGGAGATGTTTTTACAAGTGACCAAGACCAAGACAATTAGTAAGGCTGACCAGTACGGCATGTTGACAGCATTGCTCGATGATTCTGTAAATGAACACGATCTTCAAAGCATTGATCGCATTCTCTATGCCGTTCGTCGCGGTCGAGTCCAGGTTGTTGATGAGTTGTCGACTCTTCAGTGAGCCACCAATAATCACGCTGGTGATGGCTCTCGGTGACCAGTAATTTGTCCCTGTTTTGTTGGTTACACTTAGTTTAGTTAGACGTTGCTGACATGATGAATTCACCAAACGTAACTCACCCCTCGGTTGACGACCAACAAGTTGAATCTTTTGTTCAGTTTGTGCGCTCTGATCACAGTGGCATTTGCCAAATGTTGACTGCTCTGTCCATCTATGGTGCAACCTCCACCGACCAAGCAGTAATTACGGCAGGTGTATCGCGGTTGAGGGAACTGGGCGAAACCTCTCTGGCTAACTGGCTGGTTGATATGCTGTGCATCAGCTTAGACGGGTTTAGAGCTAGACCCTAGATAATAGTTGAAAAGGAGCGCTATAGCTAGTTGGCGATAACTAGTTGGCGATAAAAGCTTTCTAAGGCGGTTACACAGCTACGATCGTCATACAGACGGGTACACCGCTCCAGCAATCGACGTTTCACATCAACTCTCCAAGTCTGATCCTGTCCTAGACGCACCGCCAGGGTTATGTACTCCTGAGGGCTGTGGGCGATTGTGTCTGTCACCCCAATCAGGTTCAACATGCCGTAGGATTGTCGTCCGCGCATTAGCTCGCCGGGACAAGTAACGATCGGCAGTCCACAGGCAATGGCTTCTGCGGAGGTCACCCCGCCTGACCAACCAATGGTATCGAGGAAAATATCTGCTAACTGTAACAGGGCAAAGTAGCGGTCACGCTGGAGCCTGGGCAGAATGATGCAATGGTTGTGGTAGTCTAGGCCAAGTTGGGCAAAGGCTCGCTGGAGCCGTCGGCAAAACAAATCTGTGACGGATGCACTGACGTGGCGAACGAACACTAGTTTGGCTTCAGGCATCTGATGGGCAATCTCAGCGTACAGGTAGTCATACTGAGGCAAATATTTGGGCAAAGCTTGGCAGGAAACATAGAGTAGAGTGTCATCGGGCAAGCCCAGATCCGATCGCTGACAGGTTAGTGGCGGCAAGACAGGGGTAGGGTAGGGAATACCCAGGTTAGGCAATCGCACTAGGGTTTCTGAATAGTGATCTTGGGCATTATCAGGCTCCATAGCATCACTGCCCAAAAAATAGTCAATGGTGGGGATGCCAGAGGTTGTGGGGTGTAGCCATGTGGTGCATTGCACTGGGGCTAGACGTAAACAGGCCAGTTCTGTGATAAACGGACGCATCCCGATCGCGGGAAACACCACAATATGGGGGGCATCGATCGCAATCTGGGCACAGACCTGCTCTACAGACTCTGGCAGTTGACGAAACACGTCACTGTATAGCCGATATTGGCTAGTAACGTAATCGGACTCTTCGCTAGTGAGGTAGGTATAAATCTCAAACTGTTGGCGATCAGTATAGCGATACAAGCTAGGCAGCAATTTACCAGCAACATTGTAAGAAAACCCTTCAGAGATGTAAGCTACTCGAATCTTTCCTCCCAGAGCTAGCCCTAGCTGGGGACGAGGTTGGCTCCAGTCTGGGTAGTAGGTAGCCATTACCCGCTGCACAAACCGCCCATACTGTTGTTGTAGGTCACGATCGTTGTATCCCTGGTACTGGAGGTAGAAGTTATTGTGGTAACGGATAGCCCGTAAAACACTGTCTCGATCAGTGAAGCTATTGTTTGGCTCCTGAGCTAAGGTTGCCATACCCTCACTAAAACGCTGCCGCCACAGTACTACATCCTCTGGGGTGTCATACATCATGGGCAAAAACAACCGTTGGTAGAGCTGAAAAATTAACTCCTGAGGTAGTTGCTGTGAGGCTGCTTGAGCTACTTCCAGAGCAGCCTGTTCACGATGGAAATGATGGAGGGTTCTTAACCACTCAATGTAGAGTTCGTGGCTAGTGGGATAATGGTGTAGACCTAGGCGGGCAATGCGATCGGCATCCTCCGGCTGGTTTAAGTGTCTGTAGGCTTCGATTATTGCTAAATAGCAGTCTAGTTCCAGCACCTCAGTGGCGATGACTTGTTCAAAATAGTGAACTGCCGAGGCATAGTCCCGCTGGTGAAACGCTGCATATCCGTAGCAAAATGCTGCTGAAAGTGGCTGCTGCAACTGGTCAAAGGCTATCCCTAAATTGTAGAAAATATCTGCATTGGTAGGTTGTAGAGCCAATGCCTGTTTGTAGGCGTGGATAGCATCACTAGGCTGCCCTAGGGCGAGGAATACATTGCCTAGGTTCAGGTGCCCTCCCACGTAGGTCGCATCCATGGCGATCGCTTGCTGATACACCGCCGCGGCCTCTGACAACTGGCCTGTGGTTTCTAGCAAATGGCCTAGACCACTATAGGCATCGATTAAGGCTGGTTCGATCGCCAGTGCTTGCTGGTAGGCTTGAATGGCAGCCATTACCTCTCCTAGTTGCTCCAACACTAACCCAAAGCAGTAATGTTGAATTGCTTTGCGATCGTCTACTGCCAGCGCCTGTTGTAACGCTTGTTTGGCCTCCTCGTAGCGTTGCTGCTGATAATAAACCATGCCCAAATTGCGCCATGCATCAGCATTTTCAGGATGATGACGGAGGAACTGTTGGTACATAGCCTCCGCTTCCCCGTAGCGCCCCGTGTGGTGCAGGGCCAAGGCTTCCCGGTGGAGGGCATCAGTATCAGTTGTCATGCGGTTAGTCATCAGTTGCTAGTAGTGGGTAGCTGGAAGAGCACTTGTGATCTAGATTTTCACGTTTGGGGTTGGCAACGTGACCCTTACCCCAAACCCCTTGCTTCACATTTGGCAGAGGAACTTTAGACCGAATGTTATAACACCGATTCCCCGAACTATCGATGTAGATAGCTTGTAGTAAAGACTTAAGTCCTTACTACGAACTAATAGGGTATGTAGCTAGCTTTTGGAGAAAAAGTATCAGTAGTCCACTAGCTGCCCAATAGTTAGGTGATCATGGCTAAGAATGCCCTAATCATGGCCAACTTTATAACCTGCACACCTCACTAATATGCTCACTGCCTCGTGCTGGATGATGGAGGTAGCAAATCGAGCAAATAGCTAGTGCTTTAGGAGAATCAACTATGTATTTCAGCATATTGGGATTTGGGGGAGCTTTAGCAATAGCATTGCTGCTGGTGTTTAGTGTATTGCAGTGGTTGCAAGTGCCAGCAGGGAACTTTGTAGACTGGATCATCGGTGCAGCAAGCTTCTGGTGGTTGCTAGTGGTGACACCGGTACCGTGGAATATTTACTTTGATGCGAAGCAGGTGCTAGCAGAGGCTGCTGTTTCTGCTGAAAACGGTATCATAGTGGAACCGAGGAAACTTAATTATGCCCAGATGGTGGCCCGGCGATCGCTATGGATAGCAATTACACTGCACGTACTCTCAGCCATTGGACTGTACACCCTTGCTGCCCTGGGAATTTCTAGTGTAGGCTATGTCAGTTCGGGGGCAGCCTTGCTGTTGACCGCACTCCGTCCAGCAATTGCGACCTATGGTTACCTGTCCGCCCGCCTTGCCATGATTCGCCAAGATTTCAAGTATCCCCGTGACGACATTAAGGATGTCTTGACGCGGTTGGGCAAACTGGAATCAGACATAGCTAGCACCAAGGCCCAGATAGACCGGGCCGATCCACGATCGTGGGCAGTGTCTGTAGAACGACGATTAGAGTCACTGCGCCAAGACCTGACTCATCTAAGCTCTAGCCAAGAAGAGCTAAAAATTGCCAACCAGACCGATCACCAACGCCTATCTAGGGAAGCTGAACAGGCGATTGCACGCCTTTCTACCGATGCTCAGTTCCTCGACCATGTGCGTGAAATTATCCGCTTCTTCAAGAACGCCTAGCCCCTGGTTTGTTCCTAGGGTGCTGACCGGTCAATACGAACAGTAATACGAATAGCTATTGCGGCTAGCGATCGTTACCCTGATGACTATTGCCGTTAGCAGCCAGCAATACTCGCTCTGCCAGTTTCTCTGGCATTTCTTGTAGGTGGTCATACTCCCAACAGAAGAAACCAACCCCCATTGTTTGAGAGCGGAGTTCCACAATTAGGTCGTGCATTTCCACCTGGGGAATTTGGGTAAATACGTCATCCCACCCCGCCCAGTCTGCCTTGGCATCATAGCCAAGAATTTGGCCCCGCCGCCCACTCACTAAGCGCAACACCTTGGAGGTGAATTCTGAGGGCACGGAAATCGTGACATTCAAGACTGGCTCTAGCAATACGGGTTGACACTTAGCCATTCCTGCTTGCATGGCAAGGCGGGCTGCTTGCTTAAAAGCCTGTTCGGAACTATCAACAGAATGATAGGAGCCATTGGTGAGGGTGACATCTACATCCACGACGGGGAAGCCTAAGGGGCCATGTACCAGGTAGTCTCGTATACCGTGCTCAACCGCAGGAATGTACTGTTTAGGGACAACACCACC
>JANWZG010000207.1 GCA_025054735.1 Cyanobacteriota bacterium
GACCTTCAGCGGCAAACCATCATCACTAGCATCCTACCAGACACGGTGGATAGTTTCCCCTGGGCAGGACATTTAGGCTTGCACATGGCAGAGCAACTTGTGGCAGCACTAGACATTCACAAATCGACGCTGATTTTTACCAATACCCGCTCTCAGGCAGAGCGCTGGTACCAAGCCCTACAATTTCTGCTGCCGGAGGAGATAGATCGGATAGCATTGCACCACGGGTCGATCGCTGTGGAAGAACGGGAGGCGATCGAGGCTGGTCTCAAAGCTGGACACCTGAAGTGGGTAGTGTGTACCTCATCCCTAGACCTAGGAGTGGACTTTCAACCAGTAGAGCGAGTTGTGCAAATTGGCAGTGCCAAAAATCTGGCGCGTTTGCTGCAACGGGCTGGACGCTCTGCCCACGTGCCCGCCGGTACCTCCGAGATTTTTTTCCTGCCTACCCATGCCTTAGAACTGCTAGAGATCGCCGCCTTTCGTCACGGGCTAGCCCTCGGCGACATGGAAGCCCGCCGTCCCCTGCGGAAACCCTATGACGTGTTAGTGCAACATTTAGTCACCCTTGCCTGTGGGGATGGTTTCATACCTGAGCAAACCCTTGCAGCTATTCAGCAGACAGTGGCCTACGCTGACCTAACAGCAGCAGAGTTTGATTGGATACTAAATTTCATTACCCAAGGTGGCAAGTGCTTGAGTGCCTATCCCCGCTACAAAAAGGTAGTGGTCACTGAACAAGGACTGTATCGGGTTACTGATCGCACGATCGCTCGCCTGCACCGCATGGGCATTGGTACCATTACTGCCAACCAAACTCTGCAACTGGTGTACACCACGGGCAAAAAAATTGGGACGATCGAGGAGAGCTTTATTTCCAAGTTGGAGAAGGGGGATGTATTTTTCTTTGCGGGTAAACAATTAGAGTTCTTTATGGTAAAAGACATGACTGCCTATGTCAAAGCCACGACCCGCAAGTCTACAGTTACTCCCATCTGGGGCGGTGGCAACTTGGCCATTTCAGACATCCTTAGCCATCACCTGCGGCAAACAATTGCCCAAGCAACTGCATTACTAGCTAACTCCTCCTCTTCCTCCCCCCCAGCCCCACGGCCAACAGTTAGAGGAACACAGCCCGAAGCTCTCTCCACTCAATATGAGATTGGAGGATTGGAGGCTTGGGAAAATCAGTCCCCTGAATTGCGCTGTATTCTACCCTTACTCATGACTCAGCAACGCCTCTCCCATCTACCCCAAGCTACTGACCTGTTGATCGAAACCTGCAAAACGAGGGAGGGTCAACACCTGTACGTATTTCCCTTTGCAGGACGTTTTGTCCATGAGGGATTAGGCTTTTTATGGGCTTATCGGTTTGCCTGCCAGCAGCGATCGACCTTCACCATTTCCGTCAATGACTACGGATTTGAGATCCTAGCTCCCAAGGGCTATCCCTTTCGAGATCTGTTTTCTGCGGCCTTTTTTGACCACGATCGCCTCCCAGAGGATCTCCGAGCTAGCCTCAACATCTCTGAACTGACAGGACGCACCTTTCGTGGCATTGCTCAAATTGCTGGCCTTGTGTTCAAGGGCTATCCCGGTGCTAAGAAAACGGCTAGTCAGCTTCAGGTCAGTGCATCCCTCATCTACGAAGTGTTCACAAAATATGAACCAGATAACCTATTGTTGCGCCAAGCCGAGCAAGAAGTCCTAGATGAGCAGCTAGAACTCTCTCGTCTCGCCGCCACCCTCGATCGCCTGCGCCACCTCACCCTAGTCTGGAAAGATACTCGCCGTCCTTCACCCTTTGCCTTTCCTCTGTTAGTAGAACGTCTTGGTTCTCGCCTTTCCAATGAAAGCCTACTGGATCGAATTCAGCGCCTTAAGCAACAGTGGGACGATCGCTAGGGGTGTTTTTAAGTCAGCGGCGGTACTCTAGCCGAGATCACTCAGGGCTGCTATGACTGTTTATGCCTATAGCCAGCGGGCCACGTCGCGCACCAGTAGGCTCTGAAGTCGTTGGGTTTTTGCCCCTGCTAGATAGAGCAAATCACCCTTGCCCAACAGATTTGCGGCTGCTGTTTGCTTGCCCCCTAGCACGATCGCCGAATCGGCAGTGCTGGCTGTGCGAAGGGCCACTCGTCCTGGCAGGTTTGAGCGAATTAGCGGTGTCACCACCTTCGCTTCTGGACGCTGCGTGGCAATGATCAGATGAATACCAGCAGCACGAGACATTGCCCCTAGCCGCTTGATGCTGTGTTCCAACTGCTTGGCGATTTCCTTCTCGGCCATAAAGTCAGCATATTCGTCAAACACACACACGAGTCGATGCAATGGGGTGCGACTACATTGGTTATAGGCACGGATATCAGCACAGTGGGCTTGCTCAAAGCGTTCATATCGTTCTTCCATTTCGGTCACCAGGTCGGCCATGAGGGCGATCGCTGCCTCTGCATCTTTCACCACGGGTCGATAGAGCCAAGGACTATGGGCAAACTCTGGAAAGGTTACCCGCTTTGGATCCACTAATGCAATGTTCAGATGCTCAGGAGCATAGCGCCCCATCAGGCTGAGGATCAGCGCTCGCAAAAATTCACTCTTGCCACTACCCGTTGTTCCTCCTACCAAGAAGTGGCAGGTGTTGGGATCAGAGAGGTCAGCTTCAATCAGGCGGTTTTCCAGGTCGATGCCAATGGCGATCGTCACAGGATCGGTAGGCAACCGACGTTGAGGACGGATATAGTCTTCAAACTGGGCAACTTGGCGATCAGCACGGGGCAAATCCACACTCACGTAACCTGCCTCTGGAGCAATCAACGGCGGCATGGTCAACCCCATCTGCACCTGCAAGTCATCACTGAGCCGCACAATAGACGACACCTTAACTCCAGCCATCGGCTTCAGCTTGATTCGCATGAAGGCAGGCCCCATGGCTGCCCCCTGATAGGTGGTTTCAATGCCGAAGGAACGCAGGGTTGCCACCAATTGCTGTCCCACCTCAGCCGCCGTCGGGAATGCAGGGGAATTGGAGGGCGGTGGTGGAGATGGGGGAACTGTTGGCAGTGCTACTCTAGAAGTTTTGGAGAAAAAGCTCTGGCACTGCGTAAACTGGGGACATAGCTCACACAACTGGGGTAGGGCTGTCGCTGGAGGTGGGTCAGGCTGGGAAGGTTGCCAAGCTAGCCACTGCTGCATTTGTTGCAACTTGTGGGGCAATAGTTGATAGATAGTTGCCTCTAGTTCATCCCAAGAAAAGGCATATTCCTGCCAATCTGGTAAAACGTTGTACACAGTGGAATCGATCGGCAGGCCGATTTTTTGCCTCAGCATGTAACTGTACAGGGCCACCTGGATCAGTTGTGCTGTGGGGTCAATAGCTGGATAGGTTTTATATTCCACCATGCACAGGCGATGTCGGTGAAAGTCGTACACTAGGCAGTCAAATTGACCATTTACCAATTGCTCGCTGCGATCGGGCAGTTTGAAGCGATAGCTCACGGCCATTTCCTCTGCTAGGAAGGTTTTTTCCACCACTTCCGTAGGCGTGCAGTAGTGGCGATTGACTACCAGTAATTTTGCCCAGTTGTGCAAGAGGCGAGTCAACCCCTGCCACAGTTGATAGAGCAGATCGGCTTTGCTAGCGTCATCCTGGATCGCAGTCTGCAAATAGGGAAAGAACACCTGACTATAGAGGCGGCTTTGTAGGGCAGCAGCCATCGTTTCGCCCTGTAACTGGGATGGTTCCGGGGTTAAGGCTTCCACTAGGGAACGATCGCGGCGAATTGCTTGCACCATCTGTTTAGAGAGGGTGTGAAAGGCTTTCCCTAGGCCGATCGTTGTCTTATCCCCTTGAAACAACATTGACCCACCCCGATGATGCCCCAGATAAAACAATCGAGGACATTCAAAGGCAACGCGGACTTTGGTAACACTCAGCGATGGGTTCATGCTGCCTGGGGAACGTAGCAGATTAACTGGGCATCTAGAGGCACCGTACTATCGATAATTGTCAGGCGACTTTCATTACAAAGACTGGAAATAGCCATCTCGATCGTTGGTACCCCTACATCAGGAAGTTGACGATGCAAATACTCCAGCAACTTCTGTCGAGAGAGAAAGCCCTGCACCTTCATGAAATTTAGCACATAGTCTCTAGTACTACTCAGTACTGGTGGTGTAAGCTCAATGGGTTTGCCGTTGTTAGGTGCACCTCCTACTCTGCCTGATGACTGTTGCAGTAGCCCCAAGGCTTGCATCAGGGTGCACGCTTCCAACACCCCAGCCCTGCGCACCAACCGCTGTAATTCTTGGAGATTGGGGGTCTGATCAGCAACGACGAGTTCCCCAGCACAGGCTGCATTTACCAGCCGACGGTAGGTGTATAGGTAATGCACATCCGAAAGACTAGGGCATAGGTGTTGATGGGCACTGTTGCTCATAATCTGTCGATAAATCTGGAAGCCTTTGTTTTTCGGATTACCCGTTGTGCCGTAGCGGATTAGGCAGAGCCGATTGCACTTGTGCCCATCCAACAATTTTTGGCAGGCTTTCATCAGGTTACAAAACTTTGTGAGGTTGACATCTTCTGTCCACACCACGGCGGTCACTCGCTGCACCTGACGAGACAACTCCTGTTGCCATTGCAATCCATAGGCACTGTAAGTCTTTGAATGGAAGGGAATTGGGGCTACCTGAGCTTCTAAGGCTAACATCACCTCTCGCAACATGGCCAGTAACTCATAGGACGCAAACTGAGTAATGGCTTGCACCTCTTGCTGAACGTTGCGGTGCTCATGCTGCCAAACCAATTGAAATGCCGCTTGTAAAGCTACCTCGGAGTCAGATGTTTCTGGCAACCTATCCACTGCTGCTGGTTCCGGGACAACGGGTGCTACTGGCAGTAAGCGATCGCGCAAGTTTTGCTTATAGGCTTGATACAGACTATTGCCCAGTTGCAATGCACTACGCGGCATTAGCTTACCCCCTGGAAACTTAAAGATCAGATGGTCTGCCTCTAGGGGAGCTAGGGGTGAGGCAGGGCGAGGCTCAGCTTCACAATGTAAGCCGTGTAACCGAAGTTCCCACAGGGCTTCGGCCTGTTGCCAAGAAATGGGGTGGAGTTGAATGCCCTTATGTAACCGTGCCCGATCTGCCTGTAACATCTTCCCCTTGGCCAAGTTCCAGGTCTCGGCAATCAGGCTAATGATGATGCAGAGGTTGGGCACTTTGCTGTTGTGCAACGTGGAGTTGACACTCCAGAGCATGTTGAGGGTTGTGGTTGTGTTGGGTAGCGCCACCTTATCGATTTGATCAAAGCAGAGGACGATCGGCTTGGTTTGCACTGAAATCCGTCCAATGTTAGCCAGCATCTCCTTAGCAGCATATTCGTTGTCTATATCAGTTTTGACCCCCAGTCGATCGGCATCCTCTTCCGCTAGCACATCTCCGCGCAACCATTCACAGGCTAGTACTTGCAGGTCTGGCTGGGTTAACCCATAGAGAGCAGAGAAAAAGTCATGGGGCTGATAGATGTCGATTGTGTAGGCGTTCTTCAAATACTTGATAAATCGCTGTTTTTCGCTCATGAGACGGGTTAGCAATCCCGGTTGCTGTATGGCAGGCAGACTTTTGAGCCAGAGCAACAATTGAGACTCTGTTTCCCCCTCTGGTGTCCGCATTAGACTATTCACGGTGTAGCGCAAAATATGCCGCCAGATATACGTGTCATCATCCCAAGGCCCAATGTAGACAAAGAAAGCATGGGCATTCAGCCGTCGCTTCAGGCGACCCAGCATATAGCTTTTGCCACAACCAGAATCGCCAATCAACACGTAGCTCCGGGTTTGGTGATCCTCGGCTACTAGGCGCACATAACCCTCTAATTGCTGCAATTCCTTTAGGTGAATCGATTCCACTGCCTCTGTCCAGCCTGGATTCTGCTCCCAAAAGTTTTCAACTCGAAAGGTTAGGGGATCAAAGGGATTCGGGTTCCGACAAATTAGCTCATCAAGGGTAGCCATAACCAGTCTGTTTAATGTGTGTAACAGGGAGTACAATCAAGGGATATTTACGGACACTTACGGGCATTTATAGGCACAGTTCTATGTCATTTTTGCCATGTCATGAATGTAACCAGAATTCAAATGTAACCAAAATTCAAACCTTGAGCACAGCGTCTACTAGTAGTCCCATAACACAGCGCCGGGAACCTAGGGCAAGGTCAACTGCATAGGCACATCATGACCCTAACAAGCTCTTTGCCCAGGTCGTAGCGCCGACTGTAGTGCCGACTCTAGTCAGCTAATGCACTATCCTAACCCCCTTGCTGCGATGCAGGTGATTACCTAGATTGGCAGCATCGATTCAGCTTGTGATTGCCCCTCATGCTAAAGCACTGACTACCAACCCTATGCTAGGCAAATAGGTCATCGGTCTGAGGCAAGCTGATAAAAAATAACGGATTACCAAAATCTTGCTGAATCCCTGCTTGGAGTTGCTCTGGTGAGTAGGGGCTAGTATCTTGCAAGGTGCTCAATTCAATCTGATCCTGTTGTTGCAGCCGATAGAGAGCCTGATCCAGCGCTTGGCGAGAAAAGGGGGGCTGTAACCGCTGTCGCACGTGAAAGATGGGCAAGTAATTATGGCCACCAAGTTCATCATTCAATTTCCGTATGCAATCTAGAACATCAGCATCCGACGGCAATTCTGTAGACAGGGAAGGGCTAGGGATGCCAGTATCCACTGGTTCCGATTGGGTAAGTATGC
>JANWZG010000208.1 GCA_025054735.1 Cyanobacteriota bacterium
GAGGAATTGCAGTTAGGGTTAGGGCTGTGGTTGCGCTGGTATGATGCGGCTGGGGAATGGGTGCCGACTGCTCAAGAACGGGCTGAACAGGAACATCTGCGGGCTGAGTGACTGGCGGCCTATCTGTGCTCCTAGGGTATTGCTCCTGATTGTATCCAGGGATGCTGGAAACACGGGCTTCCTCCTCCAAGATAACTAATCACGCCCAGCCGTCATCAATGATCACGTCTATTGACTAACTGTTCTGCTTGCGCCGCTTCAGCATCACTAGTCCACCACCAGCTAGCACCATACCTACTATCGTCGTCGGCTCAGGGATGGCTCCGGGGTTGTCTAGCCCAGGCTTCTCAGGACGACTCAGTTCCAGAACTAGCTTTTGCTCGATCGCCCGCCCAAAATCCTCAAACCCATTGGCAGGCAACACAAAGGCATTCGTACCCCCTATGATGTTTCGTTCATACCAAGACTGCAAACCAAACTCACCTAAGATAGGCAACCCATTGATTGTGTCTACCCCCGCAGCTAGGGCATTATCCCTGGCTACTACTGTAGAAGTACCACTGTTCTGAGCACCATCACCCGATACGTCAATCACCCAGCGGGCACCCTCGTAGGCATTACTGGAGAATAGGGGCACTGCATAATTGATGGCAGACCCCGGAGCTGTACTGCCCGCAAACGGTCTGTTAACTGAACCAATTTGACTAGCAAACAACAATGCACTGGTTTGATCGTTGACCAGCGTCCAAGGTACAACCTCTTTTTGCTGGCTCGCACCTGACCACAGGATGGCGTTAATAGCCACGTTACCGAACTTACCCATGGCAAACTGGGGAGCAAGGTTGGTGAACGCCCGTTGGTAGCCGCCCATCTGCAAGGCATATTCCCGCGTGTTGACACTACCGGACACATCGATCAGCAAGGACAGCTCTACATCAACAGGAATGAGGGAAGCGGCAGTGGCCGGTAAGCAAACTGCTATGGCTACACCAGCAGTAGCGATCGGAGCAAGGCTTCTCTGAACAGTTGATAGGAACCAAGGCAGAAACTCAGCGCGGGACATATCTTATCCTCTATGTTGTGAAGGGTGCGGGTAACGAAAGAGTTCAAAAAACCGCAGATAGGGATTTTTAACAAAAACCGCAGATAAGGATTCTTAAAAAGGCTCTCTCAATTAGTCCAGCGTCATCGTACACCACAACTCGGTTAGATAAGACCTAATGAACATTAGGGTTTTTCCGAAAACCCCTAGTCACTGCTCTCTACAACTCTACAAGGGCTGAGCAAATGCCGGTCATGTCCACTGTAGAGCTTTTCTGCCGTTGGGATAATTACCGTTACCGATGACTGGTCGATCGCATAAACTGCTCAACAAAGTTGGTGTAGACGTTACCATCCCAAAACTCTGGTGATTCCAAAATCCGCTGATGAAAGCTAATCGTCGTGGGTAGTCCTGTAATGGCAAACTCTCGTAGTGCCCGTTGCATTCGGCGAATGGCAGCAGGACGATCGTGCCCCCACACAATTAACTTGCCGATTAGCGAATCGTAATAGGGCGGAATCTCGTAGTCGGTATAGACGTGGGAGTCCATGCGCACACCGTTACCACCGGGAGGAAGATAGCCGCTAATGCGTCCAGGATGGGGGCGAAAGTTGTGGTCGGGGTCTTCGGCATTGATGCGACATTCGATCGCATGTCCTCGCAGTTGGATGTCGTCTTGAGTAAAGCTAAGTTTTTCCCCCTGAGCAATGCGAATTTGCTCCGCAATCAGATCCAGACCAGTTACCATCTCCGTAACTGGATGTTCCACTTGGATCCGAGTATTCATCTCCATAAAGTAGAAGTTGCCCTGTTGATCTAGCAGGAACTCGATCGTCCCAGCTCCCACATAGTTAATAGACTTTGCCACTCGCACCGCAGCAGCTCCCATTGCTGCCCGTAGCGCTGGAGACAGGGCTGGACTAGGTGACTCCTCCAACAATTTTTGATGTCGTCGCTGAATCGAGCAATCCCGTTCTCCTAGATGCACGACATTGCCATAGCTGTCTGCCAAAATTTGAAACTCAATGTGGCGAGGACGCTCCACAAACCGCTCCACATAAAGCCCTGGATTACCAAAGGCAGCCTCAGCCTCAGCCTGTGCCGCTAAAAATGATTTCACCAGTTCATCCGGTTCACGCACCAGGCGCATTCCTCGACCGCCACCCCCTGCTGTTGCCTTAATCATCAAGGGAAAGCCGATCGTCTCAGCAATAGCGATCGCTTCCTGCTCATCGGTAACTAGGCCATCGCTGCCTGGAATTGTAGGCACCTGTACCCGCTTGACTGTCGCTTTGGCCGTAGACTTGTCGCCCATAGCCCGAATTGACTCCGGAGATGGCCCCACAAAGACAATCTGGTGGTCGGCACAAATTTCTGCAAACCGAGCATTTTCTGCCAAAAAACCATAGCCAGGATGAATGGCACTAGCATTCCGGGTCAGTGCGGCTGCAATGATGTTGGGAATATTGAGATAGCTCTTACTGCTAGGTGGATCACCGATACATACTGCTTCATCAGCAAGCTGAACGTGGAGAGCATGGCGATCGACGGTAGAATGCACGGCTACAGTAGCGATCCCCATTTCCTCACAGGTGCGCAGGATCCGTAGTGCAATCTCGCCTCGGTTAGCAATCAGAATCTTAGAAAACTTCATCAGCCAGAACGTTGGGTTTCTTAAACAGAAGATATTAGGTTATCCTAAAGGTTCGGAGTCACGCTAAGTCAATTCTCAGCTTAAAATGAATTGGGATCGCTCTGATCGCTTCCCATTAAACTCCTTGTTTGTACCTTGACCTGCGGATGTGGCGGAATTGGTATACGCGCACGTTTGAGGGGCGTGTGGCTTTGCCTTGCGAGTTCGAGTCTCGCCATCCGCATTATGATGTATGCCTGAGTTGCGGATCCTTCTTGGACTTTAGATCCGCAGCTTTAGATTTGCTCTTTAGATTTGCTATTGCTGCTCCATTCCCCGCGTAAATCGGCGACCTTTGCATATCTCTACCGCTTGCGGAACCAGCCCAAGTGCTCCTCACCTTGGCGACTGGGTACCGAGTTGTGTGCTGGATCCAAGGACAAAATCTCAAAACTGGGGGTAAAGTATTGCCGTAGTTCTTCTGGGGTAGAACCAAAGGGAGGGCCACCAGGACGATCGTGGGTGAAAAACAATCCCAATAGGTAGCCACCGGCACGCAACAGCGATCGCACCAAATCTACATACTGGTGACGCTGTGAGGGATCGATTGCACAAAAGCAAGTATGTTCCACCACGTAGTCAAAACAGCTTGTGAATTCTGGTACGAGGTCAAAGATATTGCGCTGGAGAAGTTGCACAGACACTTGATTAGCAGCCGCCAAGGCCTGAGTGGCCGCGATCGCCGATGGAGCAAAATCCACAGCTACCACATCAAAGCCATGCTGCGCAAATAGCACCGCATCATATCCGCGTCCAGAGCCTAGGACGATCGTTGGCCCTCTTGGTAGCTCAGGATTGGTGAGCAACCATTCCCGCAGAGGCGGAGCAGCCTCTCCCAAATCCCAGTGGGTTGTGCCCTCTTGATAGCGTTGTTCCCAGTAATCAGGCTGGTGAGTAGTAAGTGTCATAGTGCAAAAATTGTAATGTGATCGCCAGTAACCCAATCAGTACGGTTAAAGTAGAAATCGTACTGTGCCATGACCAACGCCAGGAGTTTTGCCTAGTCTGACTGTAGTGTTAGAAAGCCACGCAAGCTAACCTGCCATCAAACTGGTAATTGTTTTGACGGTATGATCCTTTCAAAGTCTAGGACGCAACCTTAGCTATGAGTACCAACCCTCGCAACTCAAATTTACCTGCTCCCTACAACGTAGGTATCGCCTACATTCTTTGGGCAATGTGTTTTTTTGGAGCCAGCGGCTTACACCGTCTGTACATGGGCAAAATTGGTACTGGCTTGCTATGGCTATTCACCTTTGGGTGTTGCTATCTAGGCAACTTTATTGATTTGTTCCTCATTCCAGGCATGGTAGAAGACAGCAACTTTCGCCATCGGCTGAAGCTTGGCTTTGCTGCTGGTGGCAACCTCTTTCCTGAATCGCAACCTACTGCTGTGGGCCAACAGAGAGAATCTACCAATCCACCCAGCAAACTCACTCCAGAGCGACTTCGTATTGAACTAGTGCGAGCGGCTGCTGAGATGAATGGCAGGTTGTCAGTTACTCAAGCAGTGTTAGCTACAGGTGCAGACTTCAAAGTTGTAGAGGATACACTACAGGCCATGTTGCGGAGTGGCTATATCGGCATTGACAACGACCCTGACACAGGTGTGGTTGTCTATACATTTCCAGAATTGAAATCCTAGAAGTCTGAAGCCTTTAGGGTTAGCTAGCTTTTGAGATGATAGCTAAAGGCCATCGGCTCCCAAAAACTAGCAGTAATTGCATCACGAGCTGCCCGTGAAGGCAACATCAGGAAATTTTGCTTGCGCTTCTGCCAAGGGACGGTTCCGTCCTTCTTCCTGCCAATAGTTAATCACGGCTGTAGCCTGGTTAAGCAAATCCACCCGTTCGCGCTCAGTAATCCAGTGCTTTGCCTCTAGCTCAGTTTTCAACTGTTCCCAGGCATCATCCCGAGGCCAGAAAAAATAATGGGTTAACGGACTGGTTCCCTTGCCAACAACCTGATCTACTGCCAAGGCAACATTTTCCTCTAGCCAGAGAACTTTTAGAATAAATCGCGCCAAAATTAGCCTCCAGAAGAATTTGACAATGTAGATTTACTTCGCAGTCTATCATGGTACTTTACCCATACCAGGATGACCAAACATTCAGCAGGATCTACTGAAATCTTTGACTTGTAATAGCTGAGGCAGCCTGTTCAAGGAACTCGTAAGAATTGTAATGCGATCGCTAATGCGCATAAGTTTATAGCCTACGCTACAAAACAATTGAGATGGAGACATTCACCAGCTATTCTAAGCTGATACAATTCTTTACAGAATAAACTTGTTGTCAATAACGTCATTAAGTTGAGATTGTCAGGCAGTTGGTTGCTACGTAACCAGGAGGTAGGAACTTGTCAGTGTTTGAGCGGTTTAAGCAGGATTTGAAGAATGACCTGATTGCAGGATTATTAGTGGTAATCCCGCTAGCGACCACTATCTGGCTGACAGTGACCATTGCTACTTGGGTAATTGATTTGTTAACGCAGGTGCCCAAGCAACTCAATCCGTTTAGCGGGTTGAATCCGATCGTGGCAACATTGCTGAATCTGTTAGTGGGTCTAGCGGTGCCGCTCCTGCTAATTTTGTTGATTGGGTTAATGGCTCGTAATATTGGTGGCCGTTGGTTGCTAGATGTGAGTGAGCAGGTGTTGCAAGCTATTCCCTTGGCAGGCTCTATCTATAAAACTCTGAAGCAATTGCTAGAGACACTGTTGCGAGATTCCAACAACCGATTTCGTCGGGTTGTGTTGGTGGAATATCCCCGCCGGGGCATCTGGACGCTGGCATTTGTAACGGGTACCTTGGGAGCTGGGATCCATCCACATCTACCTGACCCAATGGTTAGTGTGTTTATCCCTACTACGCCTAATCCGACAACGGGCTGGTATGCTTTGATAGCTGAGTCTGAACTAGTCGATCTAAGCATTTCCATTGAAGATGCATTTAAGCTAATCGTGTCTGGGGGCATCGTCAACAACAATCTAATTTTGCCGTCTGGGGCATCGCCTCAGCCCGATGAGTCCTTCAAACCTGAACCTAATCACTGATTGACTATTGCTTGGCACTCCCCGCTGTTCTAACGTCTGGAAAACTATGCAAGCCCGTCGAATTGCCCGTGAACTTGCCCTGTTGGGGATTAGCCAATTGCCCACTAAGCCAGAACGCCTGCAAGAGCAAGACCTGTACAGTTTATTGCTGGCAGCCGTGCGAGCGCTGAGCACAGAAGTTCGAGATGTGTTGGAAACCGCAGCAGCAGACTTAATACGAGCGTCTGATCGTCTAACTGATAGCGATCGGCAAGTAGCGGATAATCCTCCAAAGGAGAGCTTGGCTAACTTGCGGTCGGCAACAGCGATGGTTAGAGAAGCAATCGAACTTGCTCAGACAGCTATCAATCGGTTAGGGGGTGCGGTTGATCTGCCGGAGTTTATCCAGTTAGCCCACCAGCCCGATGTCTTGGACTATGGATTGCAGATCTTGACCCAGGTGCACCAGCATCGCGATACGATCGATAACTTATTAAATCAATCTATGGTGGACTGGCAAGTGAGCCGATTAGCTAGGATCGATCGCGACATGTTACGCATTGCCGTTGCTGAAATTATGTTCTTACAAACGCCGCCACAGATTGCTATTAATGAAGCGGTAGAATTGGCAAAACGCTATAGTGGCGATAACGGACATCGATTCATTAACGGTGTGCTTCGCCGAGTCGTTGATCATAACAAAATCGCAGCCAACTAGGTAGCAATCATGGCATTCAATTGGTTCAATAGGAAACACAGTGATTCTGAACCTAGCACCCAACCAGAACAACAGCCAGCTAAGGCACCCGATCAGGCTGCTGCGGAATCAGCTAGCCAGCCGTCAACTAGTATTAGCCCAGAAGAGCAACTGAAGTGGGCAAAGTTAGCGCT
>JANWZG010000209.1 GCA_025054735.1 Cyanobacteriota bacterium
AATGCCACCAAGGGAATAGGACAGAATAGCCTCTCCAGAAAAGATCAGCACCTTCTTAGCCCAGGGCAATGGCTCTTGGATAATGTGCCAGATACCACCTGCAATCAGCAATACCCCGACGTAGATATGCCCGCCTACCAAATCTTCCAGGCTGCTAATGCTTGCGAAGTGGGTTTGATAGCCATAGATCACCAACGGATCTAGGGTAGGATTTGTAACCACGCGCACAGTCTGCGTGGTAGAGTCATACAGCCCCCCAAAATACATGGCCTTGGCTACAAGCATGAGTGCGCCAACACCAAGGAACAGAAGGTGATGTCCCAAAATCAGCCCTAGCTGACGAGCATCCGTCCACTCAAAATGGAATCGGCGGGCACGTCCGCTAGCATCCTTAAGGTTTTCCGGAGCGCGCAGGGTATGGAACAATGCCCCAGCTCCCAAAACAGCCGAGGAAATGAGGTGAATTGCCCCAATCACGAAGTACGGGTAGGTGTCGATCGTTCCCCCATCCCTGATACCAAAGCCCAGGGTCGCTAGGTGGGGCAATAAAATTAGTCCCTGCTCACCCATAGGTAGCTCAGGGTTATAGCGAGAAATTTCAAATAAGGTAAATGCACCTGCCCATAGGGTTGTTAGGGCAGCCTGTCCGACATGCGCTGCAATAAATAAACCTGATAAATCAGCAAAGCGAGCATTCCCTGCCCACCAATCATATTTCACGTTAGGGTTTCCATAGGCTTGCACAATACATGACCTCCCGTAATACTAAATCTTGCTTTTGCCACTGCTCCCCCTGGGGTTAAGGAAATGGGCCTACGGTTGGTATCCCAGTCGCAGACCCTTAGCACTCCCTCACTCAGGAAGAGGACTCTGAGATGACTTCATAACTAGCTATTGCAGCCAATACAACACTCTGCCTAGGAAGACTCGTCTAGGAAACGAGTCTGTAGACTGTGATCTTTACTGAAAACTAGTTTCAATAAGTCGTATATCAAGTAAAGCTTTAATAGGAAATCTTGTCAATAAGCAAATATTGTTTTTATGTTAGGTGCCTAGACGCACTTAAGTAACTTCTAGGCTTTGATGGAAATGCCCATAGGACGGTCTCACCTCAGTTCTATGCGGTCAGCGATCGTAATAACTGATGCAGAAAGTAGATAAAGCCGTAGACAATGCAGTGGTCACCCTATTACTACTCTGACCAGTACGGTTTTCCCGCTAAAAAGTTGTGGAACCCAGATATTGAAAAAATGTGACCTAGCCAATATATTTCTTAACGAAAAGTTGGCCTACTGGCTACAGGTACTTGCCTTACTGTCACTGGGATTCACGCATTTCGCCAGTTGTTAGCAGGCTTTATCTACACTTCAACGATGAGCTGAGGAGGATGATTATGCGGATTGCTCAAGTTGCACCATTGTGGGAACGGGTGCCACCGCCAGCCTATGGAGGAACTGAGCGCGTGGTAAGCTTGTTAACCGATGAATTGGTTCGCCGCGGGCATGATGTGACACTGTTTGCCACAGGTGATTCAGAGACTCTGGCTTCCCTAGAGCCGGGGTGCGAGCAAGCCCTGCGACCCTTGGGTGTTCTGCCACCGGAGTATGCCATCTACGAGCAGATGCAGCTTAGCAAAGTATTTCAGCAGGCAAATGAGTTCGATGTGATTCATTCTCATGTTGACTACGTAGCTTTGCCCTACGCTACCTTTAGCAAAACGCCTGTAGTTCACACTCTGCACGGCATCTTTACACCCTTGACGGAGAAAATCTTTAGTCAGCATCGTCGGCAAAACTTTGTTAGCATTTCTAACTCGCAACGACGGCCCGACCTAGGCTTGAACTATGTAGCAACAGTTTACAATGCCGTTGCCTGCGATCAGTTCAAGTTTTATGACCAGCCTGATGAGCAACCTTATCTAGCATTTCTAGGACGCATGTCGGTGGAAAAAGGCCCTCACTTGGCCATTGAGATTGCCAAGCGGACTGGCTGGCGGCTGAAGATGGCGGGCAAGATTGATTATGATAATCGTTCCTTCTTCGAGAGAGAAGTGGCCCCTCTGATCGATGGCAAGCAGATTGAGTTTCTGGGGGAAGCTGATCATCACCTCAAGAATGAATTGATGGGTAAAGCAGTTGCTACATTGTTCCCCATTACTTGGCAAGAACCTTTTGGTCTAGTGATGACAGAATCGATGGTCAGTGGAACGCCTGTAATTGCCATGGCGCTGGGATCTGCCCCTGAGGTGATCGCCCACGGTAAGACTGGCTTCTTGTGCCATAGCCTAGAAGATTGTATTGCCGCTGTAGAAAAGGTATCAGAGCTAAATCGTTACCTATGTCGCGCCCATGTGGAATCTCACTTCAGTGTGGCTCGCATGGTTGATGGTTACGAGGCGGTTTATCATCAAGTACTTGACAATCGCTTCCAACAAAATGGCCACAGCCGATCGCCCATGTTACTGGCTAGTTAAGGGAGGATAAGGATCATGGTTATTCCAACTCGGCCCAAGGTCTCTCTGCTCAGCATGGCTTACGATCCTGCTCTGGAGACAGCAGTAGCGTCATCGTGCGATCGTAGTCATCACATTAGCTGTCTGGCCCAAGCCCTTGCACAGGAAGGCTGGCATGTTGACTTGTTCACTCGCCAATCTCGATCAGATTCTTTGACTACCGAATGGTTAGCACCCCACTGCCGCGTGATTCGAGTGCCAAGTTGTGCTGACCTGCCCTCAAATCAGCAGGCTGCTGAAACTGCTCGATGTATTCAGACGTTTCAGATCAAGGATGGTCTGATTTCTCCACTGTTCCACAGTCTAGATGAGCACTCTGCTCAAGTAGGGGCCTATTTCAAGCAGCATCAGGGTTGGCGATGGCTTCATACTCGCTGGCCAGAAACAGGGGAATTAGTCCAGGATTTTGAGGATTCCTCCCATATTCCCTTACCTGACCAATGCTTTTTGATTCGTCCCCAAGGTATCTGGATTGATCCTAGCTTGACGGATGAAGTTAGTCAAATGCGCTACCAGCGTACTATTGCCTCCCACAAGCTCAAGCATGTGACTTGGGAGCAAGTAGCTACCTATCTGAGTCAGTGCTATCGGCAGCACCTTGCGGCGCACGTAGGAGCAGTCGGCCTGAATATTCCACTAGTTGCCTGTCTGCCACTCCCAGTTTCTGGGAAAGAAGTGGCTGAGGGCAAACGATCTGTGCGTCCGTTGGAACAACAATATGCTGTTCCTCAATATTCCTATTCTGCCTAGAGGTCTAGACTAGTAAAATTCAAAGGTACTTTTGAATCTGCGACTGCTGTAATGGAGATAGCACAATCCACAGTTTCATCTTTAGGTTCAACGGAAGAGGGCAAAGAGAAAATCTATGCAGCCCTGAACGTGGTAGAGGTTGATGGTCGTACTTTTGCACCAGCTCAGCAGGTGCCTATTCCTGATTGGCCCTGCACAACCATTCAACGCCAGCAACCTACCCTTACCCTCAAGGATGATGATTTGTTCCTGATCACTGATACTCTGGGCGGTATTCCAGGCTGCTCAGAGGGGAGTGACGAGACCAGTTTGGGGCTGTTTTGTCGGGACACCCGCTTCCTCAGCCGTCTGGAATTGCAATTTGAAGGCCAACCCCTAATTCTGCTGAGTAGTACTGCTCAACGAGGATTTGCCCTCTCTGCCCTCTGTGCTAATCCCTACATTGCCGATCGGCGCATTTTCCCAGAGACAATTGGCATTCAACGTGATTTGGTACTCCAAGGCGGGCTGTTTGAAGAGTTGACTCTGACTAACTACAGTACTCAGCCTGTGGAATTTGAGTTAAGTCTTAGCTTTGATGCAGACTTTGCTGACTTGTTTGCCATTCGGGGATTTGTGCGCCAGCAGATGGGAACTGTGATGCGACGAGTGCGTCCCCCAGAGGGTGCCACTCCAGAACTGGTTTTCGACGAAGGTGGATTCACGGGCGATCGGCCTGAGCTTATCCTCGCGTATCAAGGACGTGATCAGGTATTGATGGAGTCTAGGATTCAATTCTATCGTCGTCGGCCTGATCGCTTTCAGGGCTACACGGCACTCTGGCAGTTAACCCTAAAAAGCCATGAGACTGAGGTAATTGGTTATCGTGTCCAACCCTTTATCAATGGTCAGCCTGCATCTTCTGTTAGCATCCCTGCTACGTTGAGTCAGGCCCTTGCTGCTGAGACCATGGAAGAGCAGCAATGGCGCGATCAGATCACCTGTATTCGCACAGATAATCGTACTCTTAACCAAATCATTGAACGGGCTGAGCAAGATATTTACCTGCTGATGCAGACCTTTAGTGAGGGTAAAATCCTCTCTGCGGGTATTCCTTGGTTCTCTACCCTGTTTGGTCGAGACTCTATCATTGCTGCTACGCAGACGCTAATCTTGAATCCAGATATTGCTCGCCAAACTCTAACTGTGCTAGCCCAGTATCAGGGTAAAGAGACCAATGATTGGCAGGAAGAGGAACCGGGTAAAATCCTCCATGAACTTCGCCTAGGGGAAATGGCTCGTTGTGGCGAAATTCCCCACACACCCTACTATGGCACCGTAGATGCTACTCCCCTGTGGCTGATGCTCTATGCTGATTACTACACTTGGACGGGCGATCGTGGCTTCCTAGATCAGTTTTGGCCCCATGCTTTAGCTGCTATGGATTGGATTGATCGCAGTTGTCAAGCTACGGGCTATCTCACCTACGAACGTAAATCCCCAGCAGGACTTCGGAATCAAGGTTGGAAGGATTCTGGGGACTGTATTGTTAATGCCAAAGGTGAACTCGCAGAGGGAGCGATCGCCCTCGCAGAGGTACAGGGCTACGTCTATGCAGCCAAGATGCGCTTAAGTCACTTGGCACGGGTGAAGCAGGAGCTAGAGTTGTCTGAGCGTTGGTACCAAGAAGCCCAGGCGTTTAAAGAACGGTTCGAGCGCGACTTTTGGCTACCCCACCAGGGCTACATCGCCCTAGCCCTTGATGGAAAAGGCAAACCTGTAGACAGTATCACATCCAATCCTGGCCATTGCTTAGGTCTCGGCATCTTTTCCCCGGACAAAGCTAAGAGTGTGGCTGAGCGTCTCCAAGCTCCCGACCTATTTAGTGGTTGGGGGATTCGCACCCTAAGCAGTGCTTCCCCAGCCTACAATCCTATGGGTTATCATGTTGGCTCTGTCTGGCCCCACGACAACGGCATAATTGTCGCAGGGTTACGTTCATTGGGGTTGATTGAACAATCCCTAGAAGTGACTCAGGGTATTTTAGACATGATTGCTCAACAGCCCTATTGCCGACCGCCAGAACTATTTTGCGGGTTTGATCGTACCCCCGATAGCAGCCCTGTGCGTTATCCTGTTGCTTGTTCCCCGCAAGCTTGGGCTACAGGGGCCGTATTTCAACTCCTTCAAACGATGGTCAATCTCGTTCCTGACGCGCCCAACAACTGCCTCCGGATTTTACATCCCACATTGCCTCCTTCAGTGCAGAACTTGTCTTTGCAGAACTTGAAGATTGGCCAAACCCTTCTAGATCTGGAATTTGAGCGCACAGGCGAAACGACTGCCTGTCGAGTAGTGCGCAAGCGAGGCAACCTGCGAGTAGTCATCGAGGCCTAAGGGCGATCAATAGGCTACCGGCAAGTACCTTGACATGAATAGGTATCACGAATAACTACCACGAATAATCAAGTACGGACTCGCTTAGCGGGCCTAGACTTGGGGAATGTCCTACGTAAGGGCTTTTCGTGGGCAGCAGGTAAATCTTCAGGATATACGATCGCGTCAGCCTGTCCATGGCTAGGACGGGTCTGGTCGTAGGTCAACTGTAAGGCAGCCGCTGCGATCGCCCGCAGATCATACTCCTCGCTCAGTTGCGATACGACCGGCAAAAATGATGCCATGCGTTCCCCAGCCAGAGCCTCTTGTACACGTTGCTTTAATCGTTCTAGGTAGCGGGCTTCTACCTCAGCACGGGTTGGCATTGGGCGAATTTCAATCGACTGGCGCATGTGACGCTCAATGTCTCGCAGTTTGTACCGCTCTAGAGGTTGCAGAATAGCGATCGCAGTACCTTCCTTACCCGCACGACCAGTTCGACCAATTCGGTGCACATAGTTCTCAACGTTATCCGGCAAATCATAATTGATCACATGGGTGAGGTCGTCAACGTGAATACCTCTAGCTGCAATATCTGTAGCTACAACCCAACGAACTTGGTGTTGCTTAAATCGAGATAACAGCCGCTCTCGCTGGCTCTGACTGAGGTCACCATGATATTCGTCTACACTGTGACCCGCGGCCTGTAAAGTGCTAGTGAGTTCTGCCGCAGCCTTGCGTGTACGGACAAAGATAATTGCTGTTTCTGGGTCTTCCAGCTCCAAAATTGGCAAAATCGCCATTGCCTTGCTGTAGCCACGTGGCAACAAATAGGCATATTGATTGATACGAGCAGGGGCCGTTTTAGGCTGCTCGATCGTGACCATAGCTGGGTCATTCAAAAACCGACTTACCAACTTGCGAATCGACGGTGGCATCGTCGCTGAGAAGAATGCTGTCTGTCGATTGCTGGGTGCTTTACTCAAAATAGTCTCTACATCATCAATAAAGCCCATGTTTAGCATTTCATCGGCTTCATCC
>JANWZG010000210.1 GCA_025054735.1 Cyanobacteriota bacterium
CTATGACTTGCATACGACATTTCTCAGTTTCCTTGACACAATTTGTAACAAAGACGCTGTGAAAACCCAAAACGTTTTAATCTTAGTACTGGACTAGGTACCTCCGGCCAACGCACCGTGTTTGGGGTAGTCGTCCTTAACTTAAAGTCAGTTTAATCAGAAAGTAGGGAGCTTTTGAAATCCAATGAGTGTTAAAGCAAGCGGTGGAAGCTCGGTTGCGCGCCCGCAACTATATCAGACGGTGCCCGTCTCAACGATTTCTCAGGCAGAACAACAAGATCGGTTCCTGGGCAAAGCCGAGTTAAGTGAACTGTCCAGCTATTTTGACTCTGGCTTGAAGCGGCTAGAGATTGCCGAAATTTTGACCAGAAACGCTGATATTATCGTTTCCCGTGCTGCTAACCGAATTTTTGTTGGTGGCTCCCCCATGGCTTACTTAGAAAAGCCTCGCGAACCGGAACCTGTGGCTGTCGGTGTTGGTGCCATGGGAACTGCGGAAGGCATGAAGTTGGGCACTATTACCTATGTAGAAGGTGGCAGTGGTGTGCTAGAGGGCCTACGTGCTGTATTCACTGCCAGTTCAGGGCCGATTCCTCCTGGTTTTCGCCCGATTAATGTGGCTCGCTATGGCCCTGGCAACATGCAAAAGTCTCTACGAGATTTGAGCTGGTTCTTGCGCTATGTAACCTATGCGATCGTAGCAGGTGACCCCAACATTATTGCCGTTAATACCCGTGGTCTGCGAGAAATCATTGAAAACGCCTGCTCGACAGATGCCACGATCGTTGCCCTGCAAGAGATGCGGTCAGCCGCGATCGGCTACGTCAAGCGAGATGAAGAAGCTACGGAATTAGTCACTCAATACTTTGATGTGTTGCTGACCGAATTTCGTGCCCCCACTCCCAGCAACAAGCTCCGCCAACGTCCCTCCACTGACCTTCAGGGTCTGCAATTACCGCAGATTTACTATAATGCTGCCGAGCGTCGTCCCAAGTTTGTGATGAAGCCTGGCCTGTCTGCTTCTGAGAAGAATGAAGTGGTAAAGGCAGCCTATCGGCAAGTCTTTGAGCGAGATATCACCCGCGCCTACTCCTTGGGCATCTCTGATCTAGAGTCCAAAGTCAAGAACAATGAGATCTCTATGAAGGAGTTCATTCGGCGCTTGGCGAAGTCGCCCCTATACCGCAAAAACTTCTATGAGCCATACATTAACAGTCGCGCTCTAGAACTGGCATTTCGTCATATTTTGGGTCGTGGCCCTAGCTCACGGGAAGAGGTGCAGCGTTACTTTGCGATCGTCTCTAGCGGTGGCCTCCCTGCCCTCGTGGATGCTCTAGTAGACTCTCAAGAATATGCCGACTACTTTGGTGAGGAAACGGTACCCTACCTGCGCGGCCTGGGACAAGAGGCTCAGGAATGTCGCAACTGGGGGCCGCAGCAAGATCTGTTTAACTACAGCGCTCCCTTCCGCAAGATTCCTCAATTCATTACTACCTTCGCTGCCTACGACCAACCCTTACCCGACCAGCACCCCTACGGCTCTGGTAATGACCCCCTAGAGATCCAGTTCGGAGCCATCTTCCCCAAAGAAACCCGCAACCCCAGTTCTAGCCCTGCTCCCTTTGGCAAGGATACTCGCCGGATTCTGATTAATCGTGGCCCTGGTATCTATAACCAGGTGAGCAACCCTGCGGCTCGTGGTGCTTCTCCGGGCACTCTCGGCCCCAAGGTCTTTAAGTTTGACCAAACTCCAAGCTTCACTGGGCTGTCGGGTGGTGGCCGCTTCTTTAAGCCTCAAAAATCCAAGGGAATTAGCACCAAGTTCTCTGAAAGCTCTTCCCAAGCAATTATTCGGGCTTGTTATCTTCAGGTATTTGGCCGTGATGTCTATGAAGGTCAGCGGCTCAAGGTAGCTGAGATCAAACTAGAGAATGGTGAAATCACCGTGCGGGAGTTTGTTCGGCAATTGGCGAAATCTGATACCTTCCGCAAGCTCTACTGGAGTTCACTGTATGTGACAAAAGCCATAGAGTACATCCATCGTCGGTTGCTAGGTCGTCCTACCTACGGTCGCCAAGAAATCAATGCCTATTTCGATATTTGTGCCAAGAAAGGTTTCTATGCTCTGGTCGATGCCATTATTGACAGCGAAGAGTACATTGCAACCTTTAATGAAGACACTGTGCCCTATGAGCGCTACATTACACCCGCTGGCTTGGCTATGCGCAATATCCGTGTAGGCAGCATTGCGGAAACTGGCATGTTTAAGCCTATGCGCGAAGAGGTACCCCGCTTTGTGGAATTGGGTCAGGTTACTGACATGCGCACTGAACCAGATGTGCAGTTCCGGATTAACCAGGGCGTGTCTAAGAAGCGGGAGCAAACCAAGATCTTCAAGCTGACTCAACTGGTTGACAAGGCAAATCTGAAGGTGGTCATTGGTGCCGCCTATCGGCAGATATTTGAGCGTGATATTGCTCCCTACGTCACCACGGGCGATGAATTCACAGAGCTAGAGAGCAAGCTTGGAAACGGTGAAATCAGCGTGAAAGAGTTTGTGCAAGCCTTGGGCACTTCTAAGCTCTATGTCAAGGAGTTCTATGCACCCTATCCCAACACTAAGGTGATTGAGTTGGGCACTAAGCACTTCTTGGGACGGGCACCGCTGGATCAGGCAGAAATTCGTAAGTACAACCAAATCTTGGCTTCTCAGGGTTTGAGGGGCTTTGTCAGCGCGATGGTTAACTCTATGGAGTATAGCCAAGCCTTTGGTGAGGATACTGTGCCTTACAATCGCTTCTTAACGTTGCCAGCCGCTAACTATCCCAATACCCAAACGTTGTATAACACTCTGACGAAGCAGAATAAGACACTGGTAGTGCCAAGCTTTGAGCCAACGCCACCGAAGGATATGATGCGGACTCCGTTGCTGGAGCAGGCTATGGCTGGGGCGAGCGCTGATAAGTCGTTGGTGGTGGAAGCAGGGCGATCGTTTGGTTCTGTGGGTAGTGCAGTTGATGCGGAACTAGGGTTAGCCCGGAGGCCTGCCCGTGTGTTTCGGCTACATCCGTACATGACATCAACGGAGGTAGATAGTGTCTTGGATGCTATCTACAGTCAAGTGATGGATGTGCCGGGTGGATTAGTACCTGCTGAGTTGCGTTGTCCAGACCTGGATGACCGATTCCGCAAGGGTGGTATGTCTGTGCGAGAGTTTGTACAAGCCTTGGCTTGCTCTGAGGTGTATTGCCAACGGTTCTACAACCCATACCCTGCTACGAAGGTAGTTGAGTTGCTCTGCCGACATCTGCTGGGACGCGCTCCAGCTAGCCAGGATGAGATCAATCAGTACAATGGGCTGTTGGTGAGTGCTGGCCTCCGATCGGTAGTGGAAGCCATGGTTAATAGTGTTGAGTATTCTCGATACTTTGGTGACGACGTTGTGCCCTACAAGCGCACTTCAACTTGAAGAGTAACCTACTGAGACTACCGTATTACTGACATAACCGAAATGACCTCACCTTTGACTACAGAGGTGAGGTTTTTTTTCCATAGACTTGCTGGCTACTGGTAATGCCATGGAAATTGCGTGGATGCAAAAAATTTGTATTGTAATCGAACGCTAGATACAGTGGTATTCCATTAGTATTTGCGTGAATAACCGCTACTGATCTTGTGGGAATGATTGGGTCGATCGCTGTCCTGGTAGGGATCCTATGAATTTCTGCCAGCTAGTTAGTGTATGCTGAAAAAACGAGACTAATAGGTTTGATCTCCTCTGATCAGAGCTGCTCGTAACTGCCCTTACCTCAAGGCTGCGCCCCTATGACGATCGCTACGATCGCGCCTGCATCATCTGGAGTTGTTCCTCGGCCATTCTTAAAATGGGCAGGAGGAAAGGGAAAGTTAATTGAGCAATATTCTCCCTATTTTCCAAAGCGGTACCGCACCTATTACGAACCATTTTTAGGGGGGGGTGCTATCTTTTTTCATCTTCGTCCTAGCCGTGCTGTATTGATGGATATTAACCCAGAATTGGTTAATGTCTATTGCTGTATTCGAGACTCTGTGGAGGCTGTCATTGCTCTGTTGCAACGTCATCAGCAGCGCCATAACCGAGACTATTACTATCACCTACGATCAACGCAGTTGGATGATCCGATCGAGCGGGCTGCTCGTCTGATTTATTTGAATAAAACTTGCTTTAATGGCCTGTACCGAGAAAACTCTAAAGGGGAATTTAATGTCCCCATGGGGAGTTATAAAAATCCAGCCATTTGTTGCCCGGAGTTGCTGCGTGCCGCCTCTAAGGCACTGAAAACAACTGAAATTTATAAGCAGCCCTTTGAAGCGATCTTGGAATTTGCTAAATCTGCTGATGACTTTGTGTATTTTGACCCGCCTTATCACCCCATTAGTGCCACTAGCAACTTTACGGGCTATAACCGCTATGCCTTCAGTGCCGAAGATCAACAGCGATTGCGGGATACCGTCGTGCTCTTAGCTCAGCGTAATGTGCAAGTATTAGTTTCTAACTCTGATTGCGCCTTTATTCGTGACCTGTACCGAGGGTTCACCATTTACACGATGTCTGCTAGTCGAGCTATCAATTCCAAGGGCGATCGTCGAGGCAAGATTAACGAACTGCTGATCACAGTCCCCTAGGTTTTTGTGTGTCCAGAATCTTGACTATCTCTCTACCATTGCAAGCCTAGAAACTATGACTATGGCTAGCTGAGGGTTGTTATCAGCGCGAGCTTGAAGGTTTCCAGGAACTACCCTTGCCATACTGAGTGTCAATCCTGATAAAATGGCTCAACATTGTTAAGACTGTGTAGGTGTTAGGCATGGTAAACCGACAAGCTTCCCCGAGCAGACTGGAACTCTGGCGCTGGCTGAATGACTGTAGGGTTACTCAGGGCGCGATCGCCTGGCTGTCGGTAATAGGGCTGGTCATGGCACCGCTGTCGTCAGTTCAGGCTAGTTTTGCCATGCCCTTAGCTCAGACTACTCTGCTAGAGCGAGACTGGAGCCAATACCTTGCGCAAATAACACCTCCTGATGCCCCGACGACTCCTCCTGATGCCCCGGTGACTCCTCCTGAAGTCTCAGTTCAGCGCAATTCTGAGTTAGAAAATTTGCTGAAGCAGGGACGAGAGCTGGTGAATCGCCGGGACTATCCGGGGGCGATCGCTCTTTACAAACAAGCGGCTGAGTTAGACGGTCGCAATGCTCGTATTTTTGCGGGTATTGGCTATTTGGAAGCCATGCAGGGCAATTACAGTGCTGCGATCGAGGCCTATCAACAGGCAATCGCGTTGGATGGCAACAATCTAGACTTTCAGATGGCGTTGGCCTTCAGCTACGTGAATGCAGGCAACCCAGATCAAGCCGTAGCTGTTTACAATCGCATTTTGCAGCGTCGTCCTAACCATGTGGATGCTCTACTAGGGTTAGGGGCAGTACTCACGCGCCAAGAGAGGTATCCAGAGGCGATTGCAACCTATCGTCGGCTGTTGGCAATGAATAAGCGTGACGCACGGGGGTTTGAGGCGATCGGTACGATTCTCATTCGTCAAGGCAAGACTGGTGAAGCCGTTCGGGTGTTACGCGAATCTGTGCGATTAAATCCCCGCAGTGGCACTGCCCAACTTAACTTAGGAATTGCGTTGTTGATGCAGGGCAACAGTCGTGAAGGGCTACGGGCGATCGAGCAAGCCACGAAACTAGGCGCACGCGACGCTGAGCTGCAGTTACAGATTGCCAAGGTGTTACGCACTCAGAATAGACTACCTGAAGCCTTAGCCTCCTATCAGCAGGCCGCTGCCCTTCAGCCTACGTTGGTTGAAGCTCATATTGGCATTGCTGAGTTACGCATGGCCCAACAGGAATTTGCCCAAGCAACGATCGCCTACCGACGGGTGATTCAGCTATTGCCAGAGAGTGCTGCTGCTCATTACAACCTTGGTCTAGCCCTTGCCCAGCAGAGACGTACTTCTGAGGCAATCGAAGCCGCTGAGGCAGCGTTGCGGCTGTATCGCCAACAGGGTGACAACGCGGGAGAAAAGAAAACTGAAGAGTTGTTGACTATTCTGCGATCGCCGTCTGCTCTCTAGGGAGGCCTATGGATTTACAGAGCCGTTTCCGGGGCTGCTTGTTGGGACTAGCTGTTGGAGATGCCGTGGGGACAACTGTTGAGTTTCAGACACGTGGTTCCTTTCAACCCCTAACCGATATGGTCGGGGGTGGGCCTTTTAAGCTTCAACCTGGACAATGGACTGATGACACCTCCATGGCGCTGTGTTTAGCCACCAGTTTGTTAGAGCAAGGTGAGTTTGATGCGGCTGACCAGATGAACCGCTATTTAGACTGGTATGAGCATGGCTATTTCAGTAGTACTGGGCAATGTTTTGACATCGGCAACACGGTTCGCCAGGCGCTGCTGCAATACAAATCATCTGGAAACCCCTTCAGTGGGTCAACTCACCCCTACTCAGCAGGTAATGGTTGCATTATGCGCTTAGCACCAATTCCCATGCGTTATTTTCCTAATCGCTATCAGGCTATCCATTTTGCAGGTGAAAGTTCTCGCACCACTCACGGAGCCGCTGAGTGCATTGATGCCTGTCGATTATTGGCTGACA
>JANWZG010000211.1 GCA_025054735.1 Cyanobacteriota bacterium
GGTGGCAACTGTTGTCCCCATTTTAATCACTGCAATCTGCTCAGCTGGCAGCGGTGCCTCACTAGTTAATCCCAAGATTTCTCGAATGCCTTGAACAGCAGCATCCTGATAGTGCTCTGGGTTGTCTGACAACAGCTTGTGAATAACGAGGTGACCTGTAGGAGAGCGAGCCACGATGTCAGTAAACGTGCCACCCCGATCGATCCAAAATTCCCACCCTTGTCTAGGGTTCGACAGTTGGCCCATGACCTGCTTTACGACATCACCAAGTTATCCACACTATTAGTAGATTGTAGCTGGCGAATTCGATCAGTAATTGGCTCGGGAATTGGCAGTTCTACCGTGTTAAACATGTCCCTTAACCGATAAGCCCAATCATGACGCAAACAACACTCGTGATAATTTCGATAGGACGTTGTTTCAAGCAAATGCCGATTATCTAATAACGCTTCCACAAACGGTACGACATCATTCAAATTGTCTGGTATTTCGAGGGTGCTATTTTCCCAGTCCATCAACGGGGCCACCTCACGATCGCGGGGTGCTTTCCCCACCAGTACACAACCATGTAACCACCCTTCTAACCATCGGAACAATAGAGGAGAAGCGCCCTGAAACCGAGGTGATTTGCTAGCTTCAAAGCACAAGCTAATCTTTGTATGGCTCAACAACCTAGAATGCAAGGCCAGATGCTCTGTTACAGATTCAACCTCTCCCCCAGAAAAGGTTGAATGCAAATAGATACGCTCCAGTTGGGGAGACTGGTTGTAGTGAGCTTGCAATACACGATGTACGCTCGGCTCAAAGCGCCCGTAACCAAAAATATCAATTGGGCGATGGCCACGATTGTAATGAACCTGACACGTGTCAATGCCTAGAGGTATCACACCAATCTCAAATGAAAGATTTGTTACCGAATGATCAAAGAAACCTGTTGAAATGACAAACACATAGTCTAGCAATGATGCCACTGAGCGATCGACATGGCTAGCAAAGCTCATATCAAGCAAATAGGCAATCTTGAGGTCAAATTGGTCTAAAACAGCCTCCAATGTGTGAATTGACAGCAAAAAGTCTGGTGTCATCCCTAAAATCAGCAATACATTAGGGTCATCACGGTTAGGAATCTTTTCAATGGCTGGAGGTACTGAGAGTTCATACCAAGATTTAAAGATTCGGTGTCTGTAGCGCCGCAAAAATGCTAGCCCTTTATCTGAAAACTTATAATGCTTGAATAGCTTCACATTGATGCTCTGATTTGGCAACGGATAGAGAAACGTGGGCTTTAGGGTCGATCGTAAAAAGTGTTCAAAATCATGAATCACTGAAAAACCAACATGGCGATTACTAGGGTGAATTTGTGAGAGAACAACTAAATTCATGATTCTATACGTGCAAAACTTTGTAAAAGAATAGGTAGCAATAAAGAAGTAATGATTTAAGTGGGAGTCAAGGCGGGCTAGCTTCCCCTTGCAGGCACACCCCTAGTACCCCCTTCCCAGCAAATCATTACTTTATTGCCATTAGCATTCCTAGATTAAGCAGGCCGTTGGCCCATAGCTACAAACGTCAGTTCACAGCTACAGATATGAATGCTCCTAGTAGCCGGGGAACATCAGTGCACAACGAAATTCCCCAAGCTAACTTCACGACGTACAACTATACAGACATATGACCACACGACTATGCAAGTACGACCATATGGACATTACGGAACAAGAATTTCAGACTAGTTTAAATGCCGCCCTCTTGAGTTCAGAGCACACTCCTCGATTACTAATCTGGCAGCCCTCAGCATAGGTTCACACGAGAACACTGCCTCAAAAACTCGATATACAAAGTCAAAAATGTTGACCATCGTCACCAACCCGTACAAAGGCTATCCACTAGCTACCAGACATTACTTTTCAACTACAAATCCACGAGCTTGTAAAACTGCGCAAATTTGTAGAACCATAAGTTGATGAGCCTTGCAAGACGTATGTATAAACTATCAGACATTCGGTTAGTTGTAAATACGGGTTTTTAATGAAAATTTAAACTATTAGCAGTAGGGGGATTCAACATCTTCACAGCTAGCCATAGAGTAAAACTTATGGAGTAACGTTCTATCCAGGATGCTGTGTTAGCACCAATCCATAGTTATTAGGTGGGTAACACTATGCAGTGTAATTCTCTGCTACTGATTAGCAATCCGTGTTGACCCATTAACATTAGCTCGATTGCGCTAACATGCTGACCGTTTGGACTAGCCCAGCAGTGGTTAGTAGTGGTTCAACACCTGTACTATATACTTCATATCCTCAAGTGCATGAGCACAACGTTTCTCCTGTGAATGCTAGCTGTACTCAATGGAGCGCGATCGTCACCTGTTGCCAACAAAGCCCTGTTGGTAAGCTGCTGCCTAGCGCTTTCTACATACATGTTTCTGCTCTGTGCACCCTAGATCCCCTCCTACAGGCTTGGGAAGCAGAAGCTAGGCAACTAGTAACGGTTACTGACAACATTACCCTTGTCAAGTTCAATTTAGAAAAACCCAGTCTGTCATATTTGTATTACCCCAACTTTGATACTGACCCTCATCCTGCTCTCCAAGCTAGTCTACACGTCGATTTGCAGAGCCGTGAGGTCATCCAACGAGACTATAGTAATGCTAAGAATCCCTTTATCTTGCACCGTAAGGAAACCTTCGTTGCCCCTGACTATCCCCTCTATGAGCAGTTTGCTGCCCTAACTCGCCAAGAAGAAGCTCTGGGACTACTGGACAACGCTCGGACGATCGGCACTCGCCAGGGATGGGAACAGCGCCTTGCCCAGTGCCACGTCACCCTCCAGGGACACACTCTGGTGCCCCGATCGCCCATCGTGTCTGCCCCTGTTACTATCGATCGCCACAAAGCTGCTATCAGCCGCAATGATTTCTCCAAACCCGTGCGCCTAGCACTGGAAGCTGGGTTAATCAACGCCAATACAACCTTCTTTGACTATGGCTGTGGTCTAGGAGGTGACCTGGAGCGGGTTGCAAAGCTGGGCTATAGCAGTGCTGGCTGGGATCCCTACTATCGTCCTGATTTCCCCCTAGTCCCCGCCGATGTTGTCAATCTAGGCTACGTCATCAATGTAATTGAAGATCCAGCCGAGCGTCAGGAAGCCCTGTGCAAAGCATGGGATCTCACCCAGCAAGTCTTAATCGTGGCAGCTCAGGTACTTATTGCCCAGGGAAATGCTCAAATCGCCTATGGAGACGGGGTAATCACCAGTCGCAACACCTTCCAGAAATACTACGACCAGGAAGAACTCAAGGTCTACATCGACCAAGTGCTAGGAGTTGATGCCGTACCTGTCGCTTTGGGCATCTATTTCATATTCCGGGATGAAGCTCAGGCTCAGAGTTTTCGAGCATCTCGCTATCGATCGCGGGTGTCTGTCCCTAGAATTAGCATTGCCCACAAGCGCTTTGAGGACTATAAGCAACTGCTCACACCCTTGATGACCTTCTTCACCGATCGCGGTCGCCTACCTACCCTAGAGGAATTACCAGAAGCCGAGACCCTCAGTAGCCAGTTTGGCAGCCTTAAACGAGCATTTCAGATTATCCTCAAAGCCACTAACCCCCAAGAATGGGATGCCATCAGCGATCGTCGCCGTCAGGACTTACTCGTGTATCTTGCCCTTAGCCACTTTGGTCGCCGTCCCAAGCTGCGGGATTTAGCACCCGTCGTGCAGAACGATATCAAAAGCCTGTTTGGTAGCTATCAGCAAGCCTGTGCAGCAGCAGACCTTATGTTGATGAGTCTGAGCAACCCTGCGGTGATTGAGGAGCGTTGCAAGAACAGTGCGATCGGGCAGAAGCGAGCCAATTCCCTCTGGGTGCATGTATCAGCAATAGAAGCCCTCGATCCCCTCCTGCGGCTCTACGAAGGCTGTGCCTCTCGGACGATTGGCCGTCCTCCTGAAGCCACTGTCGTCAAGTTTCACCTCCGTAAGCCTAAGATTTCCTACTTGGTTTACCCAACGTTTGACACCGACCCCCACCCTGCCCTGCACACTAGCATGGACATTGACCTGCGAGACCTACACGTCCACTACCGAGATTACGATCCCAACGACAATCCACCCTTACTACACCAGAAGGATTTACTGGTGACGACCGACTATCCCCTCTATGAAAAGTTCGCTAAGCTGACCCGCCAAGAGAAGGCATGGGGGCTACTGGATGATTTGCACCTAATTTATGACACCCACGGCTGGCAACAGCGCCTGAAGGATTATTGTGCTGAGTTAAAGGGACACCGGGTCGTCTGGCGCAAAGATGCAGACCCCTACCGCGTGAAGTTAGTCAAGTCTACCCAACGGCAGCGGAGCAACGATCGAGCAGGTCACAAGGCTCTTTGACCAGAACCACTCAACCCCAACAACCACCTGTAACCCTTCGTGCCTTTATGACTGCATAGGATGGGAACCCTAGAAAACCAACATCAAATTAAACTACTGCAAACAGCTACTATTGATGCATGGGATGGGACAGATGCAAGTGCGCGAGCGTTGTTAGCGATCGTCCATGGATTAAAACAACTCCAACAGCAAGCAGCTAGTCTAGGAGGAAAGGCAATTGACCACACCTAGTCACCAGATAGACAAAATCTTTAAATCATTGGAGTCTGCTGGTTTCCCGCGCAGTCTGCAAAATCTGCTGCTGCCTGAGTGGGTAGCGCCAGATGTGCTGTCAGATGCCGCAGTTTCATCTGAGATTGCTGCAATTCTTGCCAAGCGGCTAGGGCTTCGAGCAAGTTCAGTACACTCAACTACGAATTTGGACGGGCATTACGAGATAGGTCATTTTTACAGCACCAAGCGGGGTCAAAATGACGGGACTGGTGGCAGTGTTGAGTTGAAGTTGCACTTCAGTGGCATCGATCGCCCTTAAGCCTTCCATTAGATACTTGACGTTAAAGGCAATATCCAAGTTATCCCCAGAAATTTGGGCAGGCAGTTGCTCTCGTCCCATCCCCACATCCTGGGCATCTACCGACAGTGCTACCTCTTGGGCAGTGGCATTAATACTGAGTTTAACCACATTGTTGCGGGCATCGGCTAACACTGAGATACGTTCCAAGGCAGCAAGAAACAACCGGCGCTCTAGGGTAACTTGCCGTTGAAACTGACGAGGAATCAATTGCCGATAGTTAGGATACTGTCCATCTAGCAATCGACTAGTGAGGCGCTGTGCACCCCATTCAAACACAGCTTGGCTAACATCAACCTGCACAGAAATCGTAGGGGTTTGGGCGATCGCCAGCATTCGCTCTAGTTCCCGTAGGGTTTTGGCAGGAATGGTTACCTCCAGCCCTGTATCATCGGCAACTCCCACTTGCTCATCACGGCTTGTTTCCACCACTGCCAATCGGTGACCATCCGTGGCCGCAAACTCCAGAGCATCCTGCCGTAATGACAGATGCACCCCCGTCAAAATCTGTTTAGTTTCCTCAGTACTGCTAGCGAACAGGGTTCCCTGCAAACCTTCAATCAATCCGGCAACTGGTAAGACCGTGACAGTACCATCACTCACCTCTGGCAGCTCTGGAAATTCGTCAGCTCCCATGGCTCGCACCTGATACTGTCCTGATAACGAGGTCAGGGTTGCCAATAGGCTGCTACCCTCTGTCTCGCTTACCTCTAGAACCAAATCACCTGCTGGCAAACGGGATACAATCTCACTCAACAATCGTGCTGGTAATGTTATTTCCCCGCCATCATCTACTTGGGCCGAGAAACTAGTTCGGATCCCAAGGCTTTCATCGAACCCAGTCAGGTTAATTTGGTTTGCTTGTTCATCAGCCACTACTAGTACATTGGCCAGTATCGGCAAGCGTGGCTTAGAGGAAACAGCACGGTTTACAAGGGACAAGTGGCTATTGAATTCAGATTGGCTACAGAGGAATTTCATAGAAGGGACGATCGGATTTTCTGCTAATAGCGCCTTAGTATACCCCAGACTCTACTAATAGAGCCACAGATCATGTGATCTAGACTCCTTGTCCAGAGCGGTTTTCCGATCCCTGAACGATCTTTAAAGAAAGTAGTAGCAGTAGTAGGGGGTGTGAAAACTGTGAATGGTTTACTCTGATCTCGCCATCATGACGATCTGATAGCGATCGCAATTGTGGAAAACATGTGGAAAAGCAGAGTCTTTTTCCACAACTGGGGAATGGGTGGAAAATGATTCCCCAAGAGTTAACCCTTTCTCCCATTCTTTTCCGCAGGGTTTTCCACAGAATTACGCTGATTTTCCACAGCTACAAGAGGTAGGGAATTGCTAGAAAGCCTCTGCTGGTGATCGTTTTGGGTGACTTCTAGGTAGATGTGCTCTAAGCGGATAGACTGGCGGGCAATGGAATCTAGAGGCACGCCCTCAAAACAAGCAATGATGTCCTTGAGTTCTAGGTGATAGGGTAGCCAGAAGGCTAGGTCGTTGTCATAACGGCGGGGAGTGAAGCCATGGCGACGGGCACAGGCGATCGCCCCTAGTTCATCATCAGTACGGACAATTACAATCTCTTGGGCGGGGATCACGCGCACTAGCTCGGTTAACGTGCCTTCAGCAATAATGCAGCCTTGCTTAAGAATGCCAATT
>JANWZG010000212.1 GCA_025054735.1 Cyanobacteriota bacterium
CATTGGTGGGAATGGATTGAACACGTCCAATATTTTTCCTGTGTGTCAACAGTACTGCAATGGGGTATTGATTGCTCAAGCCTACAATCCCGGCCATGCCAGCGCAATTAACCAAGCATTTCGATCGGCCTACTTGGCCCAAAGCAAGGGCAAAGAACCACCCCAGTTCAGTGCTCAAGCCTTCACGGCTGTGCAGGTTGTGGTAGAAGCGCTAAAAATGCTGGATAAACAGACCCCTATTGCAACTATACCCCTACCTCAGTTACGGACAGCCCTAAATACCCAACTGCTTAAGGGTCGCTATGAAACTCCGCTGGGGACGATCGCCTTCACTCCAGAGGGAGAGGTTGTGCAAACTGAGTTCTACGTAGCCCAAATTAAAATGAACCCTGACGGAAAATCAGGTAAGTTCGAGTTTCTACCCTAGTGCACTCCTAGTGCATTGTCACCAGAGGGTAAGGGGTAACTACTTGTTGGCTCGTAGTTACCCTAGATTTCTCCCCTCATCAGGATTCAGACTCAATTCCCTCAGTTCCACATTCCTAGAAGCTTAGAAGCTAAAGGTCGATCGCACTACAGGTACGTAAACGGTCGGGTTATTGCTGAAGCCTTCAGGGTTAAAAATCACAAACAGCCCAGGGGTAATGCTAATGTTATCGTTAACACGAAACTTGTAGTAGGCTTCCAAATGATATGGTCTAGCATTCTCAGGTAAAGGGACGTTAGAGGTACCAATCCGAGTAGGAGGCTGGCCAAAGAGTAGACCGAACGTGTTTCCGGGCTGCAATGCATCTTTAACATGCAAACCTACCATGTAACTCAAGAAGTCAGCACTGGCATTGGGGCCAGACACTGAGTTGACGTTGCTATAGAAGAAAAAACCTGATAGAGAAAATTGAGGACTAAAACGATAGGAAGTAGTCACACCAAAGGAGTTGAGCCGAACTGGTGTGGTGACTGGCAAGGTAGGAATAGCTCCGATCGCAGAGGCTGATTCTCCCGTGCCAGTAATGTTGATTTGGTGATAACTGTGGGCATAGTTGAGGGCTATGTCCAAGGATGAAGTAGGCTTGATAGTTAGTTGGGTAGCAGCTACGTAGCTACCTCCAAAGATGCCTGCTCCCAAAGGTGTGCCAGGAAAACCTGCATTATTAGGAATATTGGCATTGACACTGCCATAGAGGGCACGGAGGTCAAATGCATCTGAAATAGTCCAAATTATGCCTGCTGCTGAAGCTAAGCCAAAACCAGATGTCCCGCCTGAAACGCGCAACACGGGATTCATCTGAGCAAAGCGAGAGACTGCTTCCTGACCATCCCCATAGAAAGGGAGAATAGCTGGAAAAGCATCATCAGCTTCAGCGGCTGGGCCAACAAAGGCAGTTAGGCGATCGGTGACCGGAAAAATGTAAAGTAGCTTATACAGACCAATCGTGTTATTTGCTCCCGCAGATGTACCTAAAGTTTTGGGATCAGTAGTGCCAAGCAGAGGCTCGTAGGCTAGCCGCACATTACTAGTGGCACCAAACACAGCGTCACCGTAGCCTAAGGTGCCAGCAAGGCTAAGAGATGGACTATTTAGACCACCACCGAAATTATGGCTTTGCAGGCCGGTGATCAATAGATCCTTCCCAGAGAAACTGGTGAGTAAATTCAGCCGCACTCGGTTGTTGAAAACAACTTGAGCGTTATTATTACCAGGTGCAGCTCCATAGGCGGAGGCTACGCTAAAAATTGCCTGCCCCTGCAACTTAGTCGTTGTAGAAAATTGCTGCGCTTCTAAGGTTGCTGTGCGAGTTTCTAGGGCATCAACTCGGCCACGTAATGTTGCTAGCTCTGTCTTAAATTCCTCTTGCAAACGTTGCAGAGTCGCCAAATCATCTCTTGTGGCCAAGTTAGCAGTACCTTGAGCAATCAGTTCTACAACTTTGTCCATACAAGCATTCAAGCCTGCAGCAAACTCATAGCGGCTAAGGGGACGGTTGCCCCGATAGGTGCCGTCAGGATAACCAACAATGCACCCATAGCGCTCGACCAGAGATTGTAGAGCTTGAAATGCCCAATCAGTCGGCTGTACATCAGATAGCTGAGAAACTGATGTCACTTGGGCCATTGATGGGGATACGTTGGTCGCTTGTTCTGTAGCTGTTGAAGAGATAGATAAGGGTTCTGCGATCGCGCTGCTTTCGCCAACACTCCATACTGACAGCAATACGCCAATACTAGCAATATTTATCAACGTAGTCGAATTTTTTTTCACACCAAGCCTCTCAGAGTATTACAAATAAAAACGAGAAAAATTAAATTTCTAATTGGATGAAAGTCAATCTATTTCGAGGTATTTGAAATACCAACAAATCCACATCCCTAAATTCTGATTTTCGACAAATCATCCAGCTTCTAAGAAAAAATTAGAATCTTTCGCTGAAGATGTTATTCAGACACCTGCTGAACAAGTGAAGAATGTAGATTAGAGCTTTCACCCCAACATAATCGCATTTCTGCCCTGGTCAAAACCTCAAGTCAACTACAGAGTCATGTACTAACCAGTAACCCTAGGAAAGTCACTCTGCTATGATCTAGAGGAAGAGGCGTAAGAATTTAATTTTTCTGAGTTAGATCGTATATTGTTGTGTATCCCTTAGATAGAAAATGAAGAGTTTAATGTTTTTATTGTACGTATAAAATAAAGTATTTTATGGAGATGAATTATCTTTGTTGAAGTTTATTAATTCCATAGATAGTTTCATGTTATAAACGGTTTCATGAAATAGTTTCGCTATACCAACTCTCCCAAAGCCAGCGACATAACCTATTAGTTCGTAGTTAGAACACAAGTTCATACTACAAGTTATCTGTACCTGTAGTATGGAGAGATAGTATTCAGTGGCTTCGTTGTCATCTGGAATCCTAAAGATATAGTCCTAACTCCGCTAAAGCCTGCCGTAGGTGAGTTGCTTCTGGGGACTGTTGAGCCTCGTAGAGGGCGATCGCCTGCTGAAAAGCAGCCCTGCTCTCGGTGACTCGTCCTAGTTTGAAGAGGAGAACTCCTAGATTGCGGTAGGCAGAGACGTAGGTAGGGTCAAGGGCGATCGCCCGCTGATAGTGCTCAAGAGCGCCTGTAAAGTTACCCAGTGCTTTAAGGGTAATGGCCAAGTTGAAGTGGGCAATTGCGGCATTGGGCAACGCCTCCACCATGGCTGTATAGACTTGGCTAGCGCCGAGAATATCCCCTTGGGTCTGTAACAGAAGTCCTAGATTGTTGTAGGCTCCCAACTTGAGCCAAGGCAATAGGGGTTGCTGGATGGCTTGGTTGTAGTGCTCTAGAGCCTTGTGGACATCAGGCACTCGCTCGTAGGCAATGCCTAGATGATAGTGCAGTTCATAGCGCACAGGACTTTCTTCTGGGTTGAGGGTTAATCCCCGTTCCAACAAGGATAAGCCTTGCGTTACGTCTCCCATCTGCACATACAGTGCTCCTAGCTTGCTGTGTAAATAGGCATCCTCTGGATAGGCCTTTAGGGCTATCTCTAGGGTGGTGCGTGCCCGCTCAACCTTGTGACAGCGGGCGATCGCATCAGCTTGGTAACCCTCATGCAAGATAGCTACCTCTGGCAAGTCGATAATGCGCCAGTGGGGTTCCTGACGTAGGATAGCGGTGATGCTATCATCCACTAGTTCGTGATAGGGACGAGAAAAGCGCACCTCTGGACGGTTGCGAAACAACCGCGAGACAAGGGAATAGGGGGCCTGAGCAGCACCCACTTCTTGGCGTAGCAAATTGACCAGCAACACATCAGGTTGGTGAGTCAGGTGTTGTAGGGTGGGGACGATCGTCGTTACTAGAGTTTCATCAGCATCTAGCACCAGAATCCAGTCTCCCTGAGCCTCGGCTAGGGATACATTGCGGGCAGCAGCAAAGTCGTGCTCCCAGGGAATGGAGCGCACTCGTGCCCCAAACTGTTGGGCGATCGCGATCGTCTCATCCTCAGACCCTGTATCTACAATCACCATCTCATCCACAAAGCCCTGCACGCTGCGTAAACAGGCTGCTAATCGGGGGGCTTCATTGCGGACAATCATGCAGAGACTCAGGTGCATGGGCAACAGTAATCAACGCCTAGCCATATTGTTGCAGTAAATCAGCCACTAAGCCCGTCCAGCCCGTTTGATGACTAGCACCGATACCTGCCCCATTGTCACCGTGGAAATATTCATAGAACAGAATCCAGTTGCGCCAATGGTCATCGGTTTGAAACTTGGAGGTTGGGCCTCCATAAACGGGACGATAGCCACTGTCGTTGCGCAGAAAGATGCGAACTAGGCGATCGCTCAAAGCAGCAGCTACCTGCTCTAAGGTTAGCCAGTTGCCTGATCCCGTGGGGTATTCTACCGTAAAGTCTTGACCCAAATACCGGTGGAAGGTCTGTAACGACTCTATCAGTAAATAGTTTACGGGCATCCACACCGGGCCACGCCAGTTAGAGTTGCCCCCGAACATGCCCGTCGTCGACTCAGCCGGTTCATAGTCTACTCGGAACTGATCGCGTCCTACGGAAAACACAAAGGGATGCTCACGATGTACCCGTGATAGAGCACGAATGCCGTGATCGCTGAGAAACTCGTTGGGGTCGAGCATTCGTTGTAAGATACGCCGCAATTTGTCGGGATTGACGATCGCCACAATTCCTAACCTCGCGGTCTCAGGTTTGGTAACAAAGATGTTCTTACGCAGGTTAGGTTTGCGGGTCATGAAGTGATCAATGCTGTTGCGCAAGTTGGGCAAGGATTTTAACTGCTCTATACTCACTGTGGTGGTTGCAAACAGCGGAATCAACCCCACCATGGATCGCACCTTTAACCGCATGGAGGAACCATTGGGCAATTGCAAGACATCGTAGAAAAAGCCGTCCTGTTCATCCCACAGTTCATCGTTGTGAATACCAATTTTGTCCATGGCGGCAGCAATATACACAAAGTGCTCCAGAAACTTGATGGCTAGGTCTTCATAGTTAGGATTGTCTTGGGCGAGTTCCACGGCGATCGTGAACATATTCAAGGCATACATCGCCATCCAACTGGTGCCATCAGCTTGGTCTAGAAATCCGCCTGTGGGTAGGGGTGCACTGCGGTCAAAAATGCCAATGTTGTCCAACCCTAAAAAGCCACCCTGAAAGACATTATTGTCTCCAATGTCCTTACGGTTTACCCACCAGGTGAAGTTCAGGAGTAGTTTGTGGAACACCCGCTCCAAAAAGGCGCGATCGCAACGTCCGTGATATTGCTGCTCAAGTTGGTACACCCGCCAGGTTGCCCAAGCATGAACAGGGGGATTCACATCCCCAAAGTTCCACTCGTAGGCGGGCAACTGTCCATTGGGGTGCAGGTAGCGCTCACGGGTGATGAGGTCAAGCTGGTGTTTAGCAAAGTCGGGGTCGATCAAAGCTAGGGGAATAGTGTGAAAGGCTAAATCCCAAGCCGCAAACCAGGGATATTCCCACTTGTCAGGCATGGAGATAATGTCATGGGCGTTGAGATGAGTCCAGAGGCGGTTGCGGCCATTCATGCGCTCAGGGGGTGGAGTTGTGGCGATCGCGGGGTCACCAGTTAGCCACCGCTCTACGTCATAATAAAACCACTGCTTTGTCCACAACATGCCCGCGAAGGCTTGGCGTTGCACGGCCCGTTGATCCTCATTTAACGAGAGGGGAGCTACCTTCTGGTAAAACTCATCGGCTTCGGCAAGGCGGCGCTGTATCATTTGGTCAAACTCTGCACCGAGCGCATCGCCCAGGGAATGATGGGGTGTAAGGCGCAACTTCACCACCTGGCTAGCACCAGCCGCGATCGTCAGCACATAGTGGGGTGCAGCCTTAGTGCCCACATAGTGGGGATTGATGGCATCTTGCTTGCCATTCACAACAAAGTCATTGATGCCATCTTTGCAGTAGGGGGCCTCACTATCTACGTTAAAAATGCGGCGATGATTGGTCTCATTGTCGGTAAACAGCGCATCCCTCGCGCCACTGAAATAGAGATATTGGGAACCAAGGTGGGGATGGTAGGCTTCTAGTTTGCCGATCGCCACGCCCTTGATCACAGGTTTTACTGCGTCATGTTCCCACGACCAAGTGTTGCGGAACCACAATGTTGGTAACAGATGTAGGGTAGCAGCCTCTGGCCCTCGGTTTATGGCTGTAATCTGCACCAAGATGTCATCAATGCCAGCTTTGGCATATTCAATCACTACATCAAAGTAGCGATCGTCATCAAACACCCCCGTATCCAGCAGCTCAAACTCAGTAGTATACTTACTGCGTCCCCGGTTACCCAATACCAACTGCTCATAGGGAAAGGCAACTTGCGGGTATTTGTAGAGCATCTTCATGTAAGAGTGGGTGGGTGTATTGTCGAGGTAAAAATAGTACTCCTTCACGTCTTCACCGTGGTTGCCCTCGCTACCCGTTAACCCAAATAGACGCTCCTTGAGAATAGGATCGTTACCATTCCATAGGGCAAGGGCAAAGCACAACAGTTGCCGATCATCAGAAATGCCAGCAATACCGTCTTCACCCCATCGATAGGTGCGCGATCGGGCTTGGTCGT
>JANWZG010000213.1 GCA_025054735.1 Cyanobacteriota bacterium
AGAACACCCCCAAAACTGTACTTGCCAACACAAGCCTCAATAGTATTCCAGTGGCAATGATTCGCCATGATCTAGAGTTACCTATGACCAGTTTAGATGGCGTTTGGCAGAGAACATCCATGACTAACCCTGATAGAGAGAACGTTAAGCAGTTCTTAGAGCCACAATCGGATCTAGGCTGGCTGCCTGACGAGCTGGAACTACACCAAAGAACAGCCCAATAGCTCCTGAAACTGTGATTGCCGTGACCACAGCGCCCACGGGAATAATTGCATCCAATGGTGTGAACACACCCACGAGCACTGTACCCCCAACCCCCAATGCGATTCCAATCACTCCACCTGTTGCAGACAGAATCACTGCTTCGATCAGAAATTGCACCAAGATGTCCTGACGAGATGCACCGATCGCCTTGCGCAAACCAATTTCTTGTGTGCGCTCTGTCACTGACACCAACATGATATTCATGATACCAATTCCACCCACTAGCAGGGAGATACCTGCGATCGCTGCCAACATAGTGGTTAAAGCTCCAGTGATAGTTCCAGCGATCTCCATCAAATCTTTCTGGGTACGAATCGTGAAGTCATCTTCTGTTGTAATTTTGTGACGCAGACGTAATAGATTCTCTACTTGAAACTTGGCAGCTCTCACACTTTCTGAATTCTTGGCTGACATAGCTATGTAAGTTAGTTCAATGCCATAGGGAGAGGTGCGACCAACAATGCGATTAGATAGAGTAGTCACAGGCACTAGTACAGTTTCATCGTAGTTGATCCCCGGCCCTGCGCCCTTAGACTCTAGTACTCCGATAACTGTAAAGCTTGTGTTTTTGATGCGGATTTGCCTGCCAACTGGATTTTGATTTGCAAACAAGCGCTGTGCCAACTCAGCACCAAGCACAGCAGTTTGATTATTGCGACGTAAGTCTAAATCACTGATGAATCGTCCTTTAGCCACCTCGAAGCTCCGGACTTTGAGAAAGCCAGGAGTTGTACCAATAGTGTTAACGAATATGTTACGGTTGCCTACGGTAATTAGCTCTCGTGAGTTAAACTCAGCAGCAACTTCCACTACAGAAGGAACTTGGGTAGCAATTGCTTCAGCATCTGCTAGTACTAGGGTCTTGGGTACGTTGAATGTGATCCGTTGGGTATCTGGATTGCCAGGGATCACAAATAACACGTTAGGGCCTAGAGACTCTAAGCTCCTGTTGATAAACCGCTGACCTGCTTCTCCAATGCCAATCATGGCAATGACGGAAGCGTTACCAATAATGATCCCCAGCATTGTTAGGGTACTCCGTAGCTTGTTGGCAGCCAGGGTTTTGATGGCCATCTGTAAGCTCTCTTTTGGGTGCATGTAGGCTTACCTCTCTGGAACAACTGATGTCAAAAACTTACAATGCCTGACCACTGCACATATTTTTGATGGTCACGGCGATAGGAAAAAAATAATTCTGGTTGTTGATAGGTGCAATAGGGGGCGATCGCAATTTGCTCTGGAGCTAGTCCTAGTTGTTCCAGTTGCAAGGCAATCACTCGGCGTACATCTAGACGCACGCGATCCTGATCAGGATCAGGGAGAATTGGACTGTTCGGTAATCTTGCCAGGGCAGCCAGCGTTTCATCAGCCGATACCAGGGATGTAATGGTTGAAATGGTTTTGATAGCTACATCTTTGCCCACTTGGTAAACAGTACCCGCGATCGCTGGGCCTAAGGCTACTCGTAAATTTGCTACGTGACTGCCCCGTTCTAGCAACCGGCGAATCGCCTCAGGCACAATTTTTTGAGCTGTGCCTCGCCATCCTGCATGGACAGCTACCACTTGCCCAGTATGCTCATCACCCAGCAAGACAGGTGTGCAGTCTGCGGAACAGGTCCAAACTGACTGGTGGGCTGTCTCAGTGATAAGGCCATCAGCTTGAGGATAACAATCTCTAGCAACATCGTGGGAGGCTGCATTACAGTTTGTTTGCTCCATAGCTAATTGCCACTCTGTAATGCTTAGCACAGTGTTGCCATGAACTTGCTGAACACGGAATACACGAGCATTGGGGTGCAAGATGGTTGTCAACTCTGCGGGAGACTGTGGATAAAACTGGCGAGTAAAGAAGCCATGCCGCCAAGGTTTTAGCAAGTCACACACCAAGTATTGAAGCCCATGCCATGTATGCCAGTGCCACGTGTGTATAGGTTGCGTAAGCATTATTGTTGGGAAGTGGTAAAGACTTGCTGCTTATGCTAGCGTATGTTGCCTGTTGTCGTTATCTCCCCAGAATGTGTCGTTATCCAAAGGTTTCTAGTACCACGATTGCCATCCCAATAACTTGAGAGGGCTGCAATCAGTCACCTAGTCTTGCAGAGCCTAACCCAGGCAACTGGTAATCCGGGGAACTTGGTGTTCACAGTGGCAGTCTCCGCACCTTGGTGGTTTGCTCTGGAATTCAGCATACTTATCAATTTGTAACGTTGTAAGCATGGTTACATGTTTCTAAATGAGTAAGTCAGCTAGAGTGCTGATGCTGAAAAGTGACCAAGTTAAGATGACAACTGTGACTCAAAAATTTATCCAGGTGGGTGTTGGCTGGTTACAGTTGGTTTCGTTATCATTTGGTCTGGTAATTCGATGGATAAATTTACTGTGGAAGTGAGGGTTGAGGATTTAGTCATGATTGACAAGCCTAAAATTCAGACCTTAACGCTGAAGGTTGCTCGCTCTCGTGCTCTTGTTTGGCAGAGTTTGGGGTGGTTAGGTAGCCTGAGCTTTTTGGGGAGCACCGTTGTAGTGGCTCAAGCCCCGATCGAGCAATCTAAGCCTACTGGAAGTGCTAATTCTCAACCTGTTTTAGAGATTGTGCCATCTCAAGTTGAGTTGCCCAGTGTGATAGATCCTGCATTGCCTTCCAAGGCTGGGTCAGGCAACAGCTTACCTCCGATGTTTGAGATTGCTCCACCAGAGGCTTCTCCCAGTGCGACGGCAACTGTTCCGTTAGAGCCTAACGGTGCGTATATTGATCCCACAAGCTACAGTACAGGGGCAACCCACTATAGTGCACCTAGCTCAATTGTGGTAACGGAGCGATCGACGGGATGCCGCACGACCCTAAGTCCTTCAGCGTTAGTTGACAACTTATGTCAGCCTCAAACAGCAACGTCGCCGTCACTAGCAATGATGAGGGGCAATAGTATCAGTCCTGTTAATCGGCGGTCAGCAGTTTCATTCAATTTACTGAATTCAGGTAACGTTACGTCTGATGAGGCTAGGACATGGGGGCCAACTATACCCCAATCGTCCTACTACAACCCCTTTGCAACCCGTAATGCACTGCGATTACCTGCTCGGTTAGGAAACAACAATACTCGGCTACTGTTTCCGCTATGGTTGCCAGCGCCTATCACTTCCTGGTTTGGATGGCGAGTTCATCCCGTCACGGGCGAGTTTCGCTTCCACAGTGGGGTCGATTTAGGTGCACCTTTGGGAACACCTGTGTTAGCGGCCTATGCCGGTCGAGTGGTGATTTCAGAGTTTATGGGTGGTTATGGATTGACAGTGACGATTGGTCACAACACCCATTTACCTAGTCAGCAGGCTCAACAGCAACAGGTTTACAGTGAAGAAACTTTATATGCTCACCTCGCTGAGGTTTACGTCCAACCAGGTGATTGGGTAGAGCAGGGTGCTGTCATTGGTCTGGTGGGCAGCACAGGATTGTCTACAGGGCCACATCTTCACTTTGAGCTACGGCAAGCAACTAGTGAGGGCTGGGTCACGGTTGATCCAGGGGCAGAGTTAGAACAAGCACTTGCTCTGTTGATTCAATCGTTGCAGTATGCCCAGAATCCACCGAGTCAGTATGCCCAGAATCCACCAAGTCAAATTGCATCTAGTTTGGGTTTCTGGTTAGATACCAGCATGGCAGGGCGCTCAGCATCTACACTAGAAAGCTCTAATTCAGCAAGTCTATAGTCACTGTTAATGTCGTTGTCACTATTGTCACTAATGGTATAGCTATGAAGGGTATAGCTATGAAGGGCTTAGCAGTATTCTGACTTCATCTTGGGACATGGCTCTGGCAAAGAAAAAACCTTGACCGTAGTCGCATCCCATAGCGTTGAGACAGGCTAATTGTTCTTTAGTTTCAATGCCTTCAGCGGTTACGGTCACGCCTAGGCTATGGGCTAGGGTAATGATTGCTTGTACAATTTTGTAGCTATCGTCACTGGTGCCTAGTTCCGTAATGAATGAGCGATCGATTTTCAGGTTGTCGATCGGAAAGCGGTGCAGATAGCTAAAGGACGAATAGCCTGTGCCAAAGTCATCAATTTGTAACTGAATCCCCAAGGATTTCAAGTCAGTTAAGGTAGCGATGGCTGCTTCCGCCTGATCCATAATAATGGTCTCAGTAATCTCTAGTTTGAGGTGATTAGGTTGCAGGTTGGTTTCCTGTAAAACCTTGCTGACCAGAGAGATTTACACTTATGGTTAAGGGGGGTAAGTGAGGAAACTGTTGCTGCCAAGTCTGGAGTTGGTAACAGGCGGTCTTCAGTACCCAAGCTCCCAGGGGCACAATCAAGCCATTTTCTTCAACCACAGGAATAAACTTGCTTGGCTGCACGTGCCCTTGCTGAGGATGATGCCAGCGTACTAGAGCCTCAAAGCCACTGGGCTGAAGGGTAGCTAGATGAATGATAGGCTGATAGCACAGGTAAAACTCTTGACGCTCTAGAGCATGGCGTAGGTCTGTTTCCAGGCGCAGGCGCTCCTTGGCAATGTCTTGCATGTCTGTGCTGAACACTCTCGTGCGGGAGCGTCCCAGAGTTTTGGACTGATACATAGCGATGTCTGCATCTCGCAATAGATCTTCTGGGCGATCGTATCGCTTATCACTAAATGCAATGCCAATGCTGACTGTGCAAAACACATCTTGCCCTGCTACATTAAAAGGCGCAGCGGCGAAGGCTTGGTGAATATAGCTAGCGAGCCTCGTTGCTTCATTGAAGTCGTGCAGGTCTTCGCTTAAAATCACATACTCATCTTCACCCAAGCGCCCCAAGGTATTGCCAGCCCGCACACAGGTCTCTAAGCGGCGGGCAATAGCAACCAGCAGTTGATCGCCGCTGTTGCGCCCCAAACTGTCATTGACCATTTTGAAGCGATCGACATCTACAAACAACACAGCAAATAGGTAATTGTCAATCCGTTTCAATCGATCTAATGCTTGACCCAGACGATCTAGGAACAAAGCTCGATTGGGCAGACCTGTAAGTTCGTCATAAAATGCATCGCGCAGGAGTTGCTCTTCTGCACGTTTACGATCAGTAATATCAGTTTGGGATCCAGCCATGCGGAGCACTTGCCCTTGTTCATCGCGCACAGCAATCCCCCGGTTTAGCATCCAGCGATAACTGCCATCTCGATGTTGCATCCGATGCTCACTTTCAAAGTGACTTGTTTGATCTTCAAAATGGAGAAATAACTCAGCTTTAACCCGCTCAATATCGTCAGGGTGAATGCGGCTAAACCATTCCTCTGGATCATTGCCGATTTCATGATCGTTCCAACCTAACATTGACTTCCAGCGAGGACTGTAGTAGATCTCTGCTGTCTTCAGGTTCCAGTCCCATAGGCCATCATTGGCTCCCCTAGCTGCTAGCTCATAGCGCTCTTGGCTCTCACGCAGGGCCATTTCCATCTGTTTGCGATCGCTGATGTCTAGCCCTACAAATACAGCTGCTTGGCCATTGTCATACTTTTGTGCTCGAATCAAGAAACTGTGTAGGTCTTCGCCTACGAGTGCAGAAATCTCAAGCAAGCCAGATTGGTTGTCCTCTGCAAAAAACTGCCGCACAAAATTAGCAAAACCAGGGCTGTTTTCCATAAACCCGATCTCTTGATTCAGAAATTTCTCTGGTGGCAGGTTGAAAATATCTGCCAAATACCGGTTGATTCCCAAGTATCGGAGATCAGAACTAAACCAAGAAATGCAACCGGGAACAGCATCCAGCACGGCTTGTAATTGTTCGTTAGCTCGTTGCAGTGCTAGAGCTGCCCGCTTGCGCTCAGTAATGCTGCGCCCGAAGACTGAAACACCCGTAATTTGCGAGGTGGACTCTCCATGGCTTCGTTGCACGATCGGGTTAAAGGACACTTCAAAATCTTCATCTTGAAAAGACTGTTCCACAGAGAAACGCTCACCCTGAAGCGCACGGCTGTAGTAGTTAATCCAAATGAACTGAACTTCTAGGGGCAGAGCACGAACTAGGTCTATACCCTGATGCACTGTGATGCCGAAGGTTTGACTAAAGAGGCGCTCAAACACAGAGTTGTAGGTGATTAAGCAATAGTCTGGGTTAACCGACCAAATAGCATCTTCGGTATTTTCAATCAAGGCTAGTAGATTTGCCTCACTTTCCCGTAAAGCTTCTTGAGTGCGCCAGGCTGTACGGCGAATGTTGAGTTCCTGTAGCTCACGCTCCACAGTCAGCAATAGGCGCTTAAGGTTGTCGCGAGTCACACAGTCGCTGGCACCAGCCTTCAGTATAGATCTTAGCTGCTGCTCATCAGTTGCGTCTGAAACTACAATCAACGGTACCTTGAC
>JANWZG010000214.1 GCA_025054735.1 Cyanobacteriota bacterium
GGAGTCAAACATTTGCACGACTTGGGCACCAGCATCAATTTGATAGCGGGTGTAAATCGCGATCGCATCTGCCAACTTACCAAGCAACTGGTGCAGCATGGTTGGCTCGGTAAAGGCCATCTGCTTGATGACAGTGTAATCCTTAGAGCTTTTACCTTCTACAGCGTAGGCAGCCAACGTCCAAGGGGCACCCACAAAACCCAGAACAGTAGCTCGATCGTCTACCTCGCGACGCAAAATCTGTAAAATCTCGCGGATGAAGGGCAGAGATTCCGCAGGCTCTAGGGGATGAAGTTGGTCAATCTGGGTTTGGGAGCGAATCGGTGGATCAATGATTGGGCCACGACTTTCCACAATATCAAAAGGAATGCCTATCCCTGGCAGCGGCGTAAGAATGTCTGAAAACAGGATAACTCCATCGGGCTGAAAGGCTCGCCACGGTTGCAATGAAATTTCTACAGCTAGGTCTACCCGTTCTGATCGCTCTCGAAAGGAAGGATAGCGATCGCGTAAATCTCGATAAATCTTCATGTAGCGCCCTGCTTGCCGCATCATCCACACAGGTGGACGATCCACAGTTTCGCCCCGAGCAGCTCTCAGTAGATGGGGAAGGGTCGCTACAATCATCGATACTATACTCCTAACAAGATTTCCAAAGAGTTTTAAACATCTGCCATGCGGCATCCATAGCAAAGAACTGGCTGTTAAGACAAATTGGTTAAGACAAATTGTTCGCTATTGAGGCTCGCAGTGAAGACTTAAGTCCTCATTACTAACGTTCTCACTAGATTAACGTCCTAACTAGATTAAGTACTGCATTAAGTACTGCTATGGTTGCGTAACACATTAGCAACATTTGATTGTATAGGACAGTGGTGATCACTCTAGAGCCTTACCCTTAGGTTGTTAGCTAACTTAACGATCAACGCCTGTACAACGATTGGTTCAATACCCTTGCAGGTGAGCTACTTAAGAAGAACTACCTGATTAAGTTGTGGTTCACGAGTTTGTTGCAAGTCGGGCAACACTAATGCAGTTCGATCGGCAATCTTCTGGGCTAGATCCTTGAAATCCCAGTACACCTGCCTTACAGCACTAGCATGGGCACCGATCGCGCCATCTGCAGGTTTCAGGTGAAAAATCGGCTTACGGGACTCTTGAGCCATGGGCATCAGGCTTTGATAGTGTTTCAGTAGCGCCAACCGATTCCGGTCGTTTTCTGGCGCAAGATTGGGATCATCTTGGGTTTGTAACACCTCGTTTTGTAACACTTCTGTATTATAAGTGTGAGGAATACGTTCTATCCATCGTTGAAATGCTTTCACAGGGCGGTCAAATCGCACACCGTGTTGCAAAATAACATAGCCCACTGGTTGCATGTTCCCCTTTGGCAGGGCAAGGTCTAGGGCTGGATTTTTAGGAATACGCTCCTGCCATTCTTCTCTCCAACGGCTTACGGTTGGACCAAGGTTCTTGAGACCCTGTAGTGAGAAAAGATCGGGTGAAAGGGGCACAACAACATAGTCTGAGGCAATCAGAGCTGCTCGGTTAATAGCTCCTAGGTTGGGGCCTAAATCAACCAGCACCACATCAGCACTCTTCGTAGATGCTGCTTGGCTCAATACTCGCCAGAACGCCGAAATAACCCTAAAGGCTCGTTCCTTGCGATCAAGACAATCAGACCATTGGGAAGATAATTCATCTTCAAATCCAGACAATTGCAAATCACCAATTAACAGGCTTAAACCATCCTCTATTGTTTCCAGACTTGGTGTTGCAATGTCACCAATGCCACTCAATAAAGGTTTGACGCAGCGAAAAATAGTATTATAGTCACTAGTCGCACTAGCTTCCCACACTTCTTCCAAGCGATCTTCATCCAGAAAAGCTGCTGTTAAATTCGCTTGAGGATCTAAATCTGCTGCTATGACGTTTAGCCCTAAGTCACAATACATCCAAGCTAAATGATAAACAAGCGATGTTTTACCAACGCCCCCCTTGTTGTTGAAGAAGGCAATAACGGGTGCAGTCATGACCGCCTCCTGATCATCACAGAAATATAGGAATCCTCAATAATAAATTCTGCTGGTGGATTTCCATTTTTTGCTAACTCCTTTTGGGCAGTGGGAATGCCGATGCCAAAGCGCTGAACATATCCCAGATTTTTCATAGCTTCTGCTAAATGGGGATTGCGATAATCAGTAACACCTTTACCAAAGTTTTGACGATTCACTTGTCCAAACAAGCCACCTGGACTGTGAATTTCAATACGATCGTTAAACCAATAGACCCGCACAGGGGCATTGGTTTCCTCATAGGAACGATGCATAACAGCATTTCGCACAAGCTGCTGTAACGCCACGATCGGGTAATCGGGCTGCTTAATTTCCACAGGCTGTGCTGTGATATCAGAAGCGGTTGAAATATTGGCTTGCAGAACTTCATCGACATAGCGCAGTAAATCAATTAGGGAGCCACTAATCTCTCTTTGATCTCGAATCGGATCAGTTAACTCTGTACCGTCAAAGCGGACAAATTGGATGTAAAACCCTGGAATAAATTGCCTAGGGTCTTTGCCAATTACTAAAATACCTAAGCCCGTTGGATATGAATCTGGTTCTGGAGTTGCAAATCGCAATGAGATTAGTTGCTGTGTTAACGATCACTGATTTGCGGCTAATACGTCTGGTGCTAATGCTGATGCTAAATATTCACGTTGGAAACTATCTAGATTTAGATCATCAATAGACGCAGAGATAAACGGACGTAAATCAAATGGCAAGTCCCTAGCACGTCGTTTTTCATTCAGGCGACGTTCTTCTTCAAGTGTAGCGATTGCGCGTCTAGGGCCAACTCGGATATAGGTTCGTCCGTCGAATCTGACCGGCGGAGCATCTGACGGTTCCACAATCACCACAGCCAATTCACAGTCATTTAGGATCCGTTTGTTAACTTGCAACACTGGCATTGGTAGAATCCTTCCTTCAGAGCGGATGTTAGCGAGGCTGAGGAGAAGCTCGTCTGTAATCGGCAAATTGGCACAGGTACCGTCATCGTTAACTCCTATGAAAAGAACCCCAGGCTTTTGGTGGTTTGGTAGATCGTTAGCGAACGCACAAATTGCCTGTCTGATCTTCTTTCCGTCTGAAGTTGCCGCTTTACGCTCGACTCTATCGGATTCGAGATCACCCAGAAGTGCTGTCAGCTCTTGATCATCCATGTATTAGTTCTTAGATCTTCTCTACTATCTTACTCATTGGAATCATTTCCTCACTGAATCATAGTTATCAGAAGCAGAGTTGCACTAGACCAGGCGATTAGCTCAGCAAAGCAGTCAACTATGCTGCTAGTCTCAAAAACTAGAACATGAGACATTACCCTATTCAGTTCCCTGTCGGCAGCCTCTAGACTGGGGACTCATCATGTGGCTGTTTTGCGGAGGGTTGGGACGATCGTCAGCATCCCACCAGTCAAGTGTTACATCGACTAGATACTCTAGGAATGATTACTGGCATCTACAAGCTGGTTCTCTTGGCGCAGGTACGCCTCGATAAATAGGTCAAGGCCACCGTTCATGACATCTGTAATGTTGGTGGTTTCAGTGCCTGTGCGCAGATCTTTGACCAGTTGGTAAGGATGAAACACATAGTTGCGGATTTGGTTGCCCCAAGCAGCCTCTACCATATCACCTCGAATGTCAGCAATTTCCTTGGCGCGTTGCTCCTGGGCAATCACCAGTAGTTTGGCTTTTAATCGGGCAAGGGCTTTTTCCTTGTTTTGGAGTTGCGATCGCTCTTCAGTGCAGCGTACCATCAACCCTGTAGGAATATGGCGAATCTGTACTGCTGTTTCCACCTTGTTAACGTTTTGGCCACCCTTGCCGCCCGAGCGGCTAGTGGTAATTTCTAGATCCTTGTCAGGAATGTCTAAGGTGACCTCATGGTCAATCATGGGCATAACCTCCACCCCAGCAAAGCTAGTTTGCCGCTTGTCATTGGCATTAAAGGGCGAGATGCGCACTAAGCGATGGGTGCCTTTTTCAGCCTTGAGATAGCCGTAGGCATAGCGACCATCGAGTTCTAAGGTGGCAGACTTGATGCCCGCTTCATCCCCTTCCGATAGTTCCGACAGGTGTACTTTATAGCCATGTTGCTCGCCCCACCGGGTGTACATACGCAGTAACATTTCTGCCCAGTCTTGGGCATCGGTACCCCCAGCACCTGCGTTGATGGAGATTACCGCCCCAGCTTGGTCGTAGGGGCCAGATAGCAAGCGTTGTAACTCCCAACGATCGAGGTCTTCTGTTAACTGGCTCACGTTAGCGCTAGCTTCCTGCAATAGGGCTTCATCAGCCTCCAATTCCAGCAGTTCTAAGATAGCTTTAGTATCCTCTAGGCTAGACTTCCAACGATCGTATTGCTGCAAGCAGGCTTTCAGGTCATTTAACTCTTGTAAAATTTTTTGTGCCCCGGCTTGGTCGTTCCATAGCTCTGGCTGGGCTGCCTGCTGCTCTAAATCGTGGATAGTTGCTGTCAGCGCGGGAATGTCAAAGATAGTCCTGGGTTTTACCCAGGCGCTCAGCCAACAATTCTACGTTGCGTCTAATTTCAAAGGTATCCACCATAGACTACTGCAATCCTTAACCAAGGCATAATTTATCTCTGTCTATTTTACAGCAACCCTAAGGCTTGACAGAAAGCAGGTGCCTAGGGGGTGGGTTACAAGGATGCAGAGGGGCAAAGATCGGCTAGTTCACAGCGATCGCAGAGGGGCTTGCGAGCATTACAAACAGCGCGTCCATGATAAATCAGGCGAATTGACCAGTTTTCCCAATCGGGTTGGGGCAATAGGCGCATTAAATCCTGTTCAATCTTGGCAGGTTCAGTTTGCTGAGTCAGTCCCAGACGATTGCTCAAGCGCTTGACATGGGTATCTACGGTGACTCCTGCATTGATACCAAAGGCATGGGCAAGGACGACATTAGCAGTTTTGCGGGCCACACCAGGAAGGGTAAGCAGTTCTTCCATCGTCTGGGGCACCTCACCGTTGAATTGGGCCAGGATCGTCTGGGCAGCTCCCTGAATATTTTTGGCCTTGTTCCGATAAAAGCCTGTGGAACGCACTAGTGTCTCTAGCTCGGCGATCGGCGCAGCCGCCATGCTGGATGGGTCAGGAAACTGACGAAACAGTTCCGGAGTCACCATATTCACGCGCTCATCAGTGCATTGGGCTGACAAAATGGTGGCTACTAGTAATTGGAAGGGTGTGGCATAGTCCAAGGAGCAGCGGGCATCGGGGTACATCTGCTTCAACCGTCGCAATACCTCTAGTGCTCGCTGTTTTTTGTTGCTGGTTGCTTTAGAGCCATGCTCACTAGCCATCAAGTCTTATATGCTGCCAGAATCTTCAAATCTAGTTCGTTAAGTCTAGGTCGTTGAGGTAATGCATGGCATTGTTGGAGCCTGACAATCTACCCCTGCAATTGTAGGTCAAACCGGCCATCTCTTCCAGCACTGTATCACTAAAGGCCATGCATCATAAGCACTCTTGTGCATCTATTCCTGTACATCTCTAATACGAGTTTTGCGCTCTAAGATTTCCTTCAAGATTAAGGTAACGACTGCTAATAATGCTAGTAAGACCGCAGCCGAGTAGGCTGCTTCTGTTTCATATTGCTTGTAAGCATCTTCCACGAACAACGGTAGGGTTTGAGTCTTGCCAATGATATTGCCAGAAACTACGGAAACAGCGCCAAACTCACCCATAACTCTGGCATTGGTGAGAATTAAGCCATAGAGCAAGCCCCAGCGAATGTTGGGCAACGTGACGCGCCAAAAGATTTGCCAGTCCTTTGCTCCCAAGGTTTTGGCGGCTTCTTCCTGGTCAACGCCTGCTTCCTCTAGCACGGGAATGACTTCACGGGCAACAAACGGCATACTTACAAACAGGGTAGCCAACAAAATACCAGGGAAGGCAAAAATCACTTTTATGTCGTGGGCTTGAAGAAAACTGCCAAACCAGCCGTTGCGTCCATAGAGTAACACTACCATTAACCCAGCAACCACAGGGGAGATGGAAAAGGGTAAGTCGATAATGCTCAATAGTAGGGTGCGACCAGGAAACTTATGGCGGGCGATCGCCCAAGCCGCACACAATCCGAACACCATGTTCACTGGCACAGAGACCAGAGCCAACAGTAATGTGAGCCTCACCGCAGACAAGAAGTTAGGTTCAGTGAGGTTTTTGAGAAATGGCTCCACACCCCTGCGAAATGCCTGTACAAAGACATTGAGGGCGGGAATGTAGAGCACCAGTGCCAAGTAGAGTAATGCAATGCCGATGAGCACCATAGGCACCCAACTTTGCCTTCTCGTGATAGGCTTAGGCGGGGCATTTGGTGAAGCTTTTAGTGGTTGGTTAGCGATCGTCATATCGTCGTCCCCAAGCTTGCAATAGGTTGATACCCACGAGCATTATCAAAGAAATAATCAACATCACTACTCCAATCACCGTTGCCCCAGCGTAGTCATATTGCTCTAAGCGCTGAAAAATCAGCACAGGTGCAATTAAATCCTTAAAGGGCGTGTTAGAG
>JANWZG010000215.1 GCA_025054735.1 Cyanobacteriota bacterium
AGGCAGGTTCGGCCTACTGGCGGCGATTAAGAGCACTGTAGGGAAGTACTCGTGTCATCTCCTTGACTGTGGTTATGCCATTGATAACTTTATCAACTGCTGCAACGTAGAAAGAGTCGAAGTTGATTTCTTGCAGATAGCGATAAAGCTGGGGCATAGTGCCTTCATAGATAAGGTGACGGATAGTATCATCCACATTTAAGAGTTCAATCACAGCTTCCCGGCCTAGAAAGCCCGTATTAAAACAGCGACTACACCCAGTACCAATACGCCATGCTTGAGGATTGGCTTGGTCGTAGGTAAGCCTCAAGGTTGCTAAATCTTCAGGGGTAGGTGTGTAGGGAACAGCGCAGTAGGGACAGATTTTCCGCACAAGCCTCTGGGCGACAATTCCCAACAGGGCATCGCTGATAAGACCAGGGTCAGGGCCAATGTCTTTGAGGCGAGGGATGGCACTAGGGGCATCATTCGTGTGCAGGGTGGTCAGCACAAGATGACCCGTGAGGGCAGCACGGATAGCAGTTTCGGCTGTTTCATGATCGCGAATCTCACCCACCATAATAATGTCCGGGTCTTGGCGCAAAATTGCTCGCAATCCAGCAGCAAACGTCATGCCAGCAGCCTCATGTACCTGAGTTTGGGTGATGCGGGGCAAGACATATTCGATCGGATCCTCAATAGTAGTAACGTTGACATCTTCCGTGGCGATCGCCTGCAAGCTTGTATACAACGTGCTGGTTTTGCCGGAACCTGTAGGGCCTGTGAAGATGATCATGCCTTGGGGCTGAGCCAACCAATGTTCATATATCGCTTGGGTGCGCCGGGTAAACCCTAGTTCACTGATGGTTGTGAACGGATTTTCCCTCGGCAACAGGCGAATGACGGCTTTCTCACCACCAACGCAAGGCAATGTGCTAACTCGCATATCCAGCCCTAGGTCATCGTTGCGGCCTGGGGCATTGCTATAACGTTCCCCAATGCGAGCATCTTGAGGGCGGCGACTTTCAGCGATATCCATGTTAGCCATAACCTTGAGGGCAACGATCGCCCGCCGACTCACCTCTAGGGGCAAAGTGGTAATATCGCGCAAGATGCCATCAATTCGATAGCGAACTCGCAGCCCATCTGGAGTAGGTTCTAGGTGAATATCACTCGCTCGGTTACGCAGTGCCCCAGAAATAATGGTCTTAATGCGACTAATCTGGTCAGCCGCCTTAGACAGATAAAGTTCTGTGACTTCACTAATATCCTCTGGCTCTGGCTCACCAGTAAGGGGATTAACCAGGGGTGTAGCAGTAATTTGTGTTTGGTCAAAGGTTGTCTGACGATACCAGGCACTGTAGCTTTTGTTACTAATGGTGATGACCTTAATATCCGTCAGGGTGCGATCGCTCAACTGGCGAACGACTTCTGGTGACAAGGCGGTAGGGCTGCCCAGGTAAAAACAGTTACGCCACAACAGTAAGGGAATGACGGCTGGCAATGCAGAGCGGTCAGGAAACTCTCGCAAAAATCGAAAACTTACCTGTGGATCCAGTAAACTGAGGTTAACATGCCCGTGGCGATCGACCAACATGGCTAGCGCCTGCTCACAGGTGATCTCGCCTTGGCGCAGTTGTTGCCACACTGATCGGCCTAAACCATCCGTTACTGTTGAGTGGCTTCGCCTAGGCGGTAGCAATTGTTGCAAAGCAGACTGTAAGGATGACGGCTCTAACATGGGGACGCGGGAGTTGACACACAACACTGACCACAGCCTAGTTCGCCCATAGGATTCCCAGTTAGCCTAGCAAAATTCCAGCTCAGCATCAGGCATTAACCGCAGCAGATTTCTCACTGACCGGGCTTGCCATGTTACCTGAGATGACGCTTTCACGGTTAGTTGAATATTGCCTTGCCGATGCAACCCTAATACAAACCGCGACAATACGGCAATGCCAGAGCTGTTTAAGTACTCTAGCTCTCGAATATCTAGCGTTAAGTGATCTGGTGCTCGGCTAACAACATTCTCTAAAAACTCGACAATAGGCTCATATGCCTTCAAGCCATCCAATCGCAACATGCCAGCTAAAACAATAGTTTGAGTGGCGGAATCATAAGTGCATTGATGCTCTTGTAGGGAATCCTCTTGCTCGCTAACATTTGCCTGCATAAGTACCCTAGTCCTTGTCAACAACAAGAAACATTATTGCTACCGTAGCATACCTAACTAACTCATGATTTGCCTACAGCTAAATTACTAGTCTTTAGATTTGCTCTGTAGATCCTGAAGCTTATGTTGCTGCTGACGGCAAGTTATGGTTGCTGCTGTTCCCCAACCTGTTTTCTGAATCCGTTTGCGAGCAGAGTTTAGCCAGTCACTGAAGGAGTGGCTCATAGCTCCCAGTTCTAGGCCAATGACCAAAGCTAGCCAGCTAGTAGGATGTTGTTTCCACGATCGCCATACCCGTTGACCCAGATAACCCATATACTGAGGGACAACCACTTGCCACTGCTCCACCTGCCCTTGCACCTGTTGTACGATTGACCAGATGGCCGTGCCCATAAATGCCAGGAGAGCAAGCCAGCCAGTGAGATACAGCAGTCGCAGGGCGGTGCCAATCACAGGGCCATGGGTGAAGAGCGATCGATGGCGAAACTGTTGATAAGGGATCCAAATCCACCGGAGCCAACCCCAGCGACGATATTGACACGATCGCACATCTAAATCAGGGCCAAACATTAGCCCCCCGAACAAAAAGCCAGATGCCACTAGCAGGGTTAGTGTGCTGTTGCGAGTTTGCCAAAAGCTGTAACCCGTAACTAGAGGTAGACTCCAAAGAGTGATGCGATCGTGAACGGAACCTGCGGGCATAATTGCTCCAATTGTGATACACTAAAATCCGCGATTGAACACATGGGCGGTTAGCTCAGTTGGTAGAGCGCCTGCCTTACAAGCAGGATGTCACTGGTTCGAGTCCAGTACCGCCCATTCCGCTTCGACACCATTTCATAGCAGCAGCAACTTCATAGCGATACCAATGTGGTGATGTCTAACTCAGCACGAGTAGCATATGTGCTTAGATTACCAAGTTTTTAAGAGTATGTATGAATCACCTACTGAGGGAAATCTAGATTTGTAAAGGGTGACTAGTAAGATCGTGAAGGCGTTGTTGATAGCAGGAACAGATACAGGGGTAGGCAAAACTGTGCTTACAAGTGCTTTAGTTGCCTATGGTCAGGCCCACATGCCCAACAAACGTCTGGGCCTAATGAAGCCAGTACAGTCAGGGGTAGGCGATCGCGAGCTGTATACTCGCTTGTTTCACCTAGACCAGACTCCAGAAGACATTACCCCTATCTACCTGCGAGCACCCTTGGCCCCACCGATTGCCGCCTTCAAGGAACAGGCTAACATTGACCTTGGACTATTGTGGCAGCGCTTCGAGGCATTGCGGCGACAGCGAGATGTGGTGTTAATTGAAGCATTGGGAGGGTTAGGTTCTCCTATTACTTGGCAAACAACCGTTGCTGACCTCGCCTGGGACTGGCAACTACCGACGGTATTGGTGGTGCCTGTGCGCTTAGGGGCGATCGCCCAAGCAGTCGCTAATGTCGCCCTAGCTCGACAAAGTCGGCTGCACCTAAAGGGGATTGTGCTGAACTGTGTGCAGCTAGAGCATGATTCCACAGCCTCTGCGATCAACGATCTAGCCCCTCCCGGCTTGATTGAATCCCTTACGGGAGTGCCTATCCTTGGTACTATTCCCCATCTCAGCGATCCTACTGACGTTCACAAGCTCATCCAAGTTGCCTCTAATCTGGAGATTGAGCGCCTGCTACCGCTGTAACGCTGATGCATACCGTCAGACAATTGCTAGGATGACACTATGACTCTACCCATCGTTGCTGTTATTGGCCGCCCCAATGTGGGCAAGTCGTCCCTGGTGAACCGGATTGTAGGGCGGAGTAATGCTATTGTCTTTGATGAGCCAGGAATCACTCGCGATCGCACCTACCAACTAGCGTTTTGGAATGATCGAGACTTCCAAGTTGTAGACACAGGGGGCTTGGTTTTCAACGACGATACTGAATTTTTGCCCCTGATTCGAGAACAAGCTATGTTGGCACTAGCAGAAGCTCAGGTTGCTATCTTTGTAGTGGATGGACAAGCCGGGTTGCTCCCTGCTGATGAAGAAATTGCCCATTGGCTACGGCAACAGACCGTCCCCGTAGTGCTGGCTGTGAATAAGTGTGAATCTGTAGAACAGGGCTTGATGCAGGCAGCCCAGTTTTGGGAACTAGGTCTGGGGGAACCATTTCCGGTTTCTAGCATCCATGGCAACGGAACTGGTGATCTACTAGATCGGGTGGTTGAGTATTTACCTGCAGTGGTGGAGACACCTGAGGAAAATTCACAAATCAGCGTAGCGATCGTTGGCCGTCCGAATGTTGGCAAATCCAGCCTACTTAACGCCTTTGTGGGAGAAACGCGGGCGATTGTCAGTCCTATTGCTGGTACCACTAGAGATGCGATCGACACCCTTGTGGAACGGAATGGCCAAACCTATCGGCTAATTGACACCGCTGGGATCCGCAAGAAGAAGCATGTGAACTATGGAGCTGAATTTTTCAGTATTAATCGCGCCTTCAAGGCGATTCGCCGAGCAGATGTCGTGCTACTGGTCATTGATGCGCTTGAGGGTGTAACTGAGCAGGATCAAAAGCTAGCAGGTCGCATTACCGATGATGGACGGGGCTGCGTTGTAGTGGTCAACAAATGGGATGCTGTCGAAAAAGACTCCTACACGATCTACGAGTATGAGAAACAGGTGAAGTATCGGCTCCAATTTGTAGATTGGGCAGATTTTATTTTTGTGAGTGCCAAAACAGGGCAACGGGTTGAAAAAATCTTGACTCTTGTGGATCAAGCCGCTGAGCAACATCGCCGACGGGTCAGCACCGCTGTTGTGAACGAAGTGATCGAGGAGGCATTACGCTGGCATACTCCCCCTACAACCCGCCAAGGACGACAGGGCAAAATTTACTACGGTACTCAAGTGAGTAGCCAGCCACCCACGATCGCCCTATTTGTCAACGATGCCACCCTGTTTAACGACAACTATCGTCGCTATATGGAGCGTCAGTTTCGCCAACAGCTTGGCTTTGGTGGCACACCGATTCGCTTGCTGTGGCGGAGCAAAAAACCCCGTGAGCTAGAAAGGACACGGTAAGTATTATGGACTTATTGCGATCGCTACCCATAGGGCTTTACCTAGAACAACCCGTTACTTGGCTGCACCGACTCGACTCTAGAGTGAAATTAGCCTGGTTAATGAGTTTTCTGATAGCACCTGTGTTGGCTAGCTCTGGGGTTCGCCTAGCGTTGGTTGGCTTGTTGATGACGTTAACACTATCGGCCATGATTCCGGTGCGGGTGTGGCGACAGCAGTTGGGGTGGCTCACAGTACTAATGCTGATGGTGTTTGGGTTGACAATGATTGCCCCTGATGGCATTGCTGCCTCCCAACAACCCCGCCTACCGGCTGATGAACTAGCCCTCGCTCAACAAACTGTCCCTCCACCATCACCCCAGCACTCAGCTTGGTATAACCCTCTCAGTTGGGGACAACGCAACTCCCCACTAGCTGCCACGACCCCTGAACTGCCTCAACCCACTGCCTATCGCTACGTTCTCGTTAAACATCCTCCCATCACCATTACCCGCCAGTCCCTTGATTTAGCAATTCGGGTTAGCACATTAATCTTCACGCTGATCTACAGCACCACACTCTATCTGCTAACCACTGCACCAGAAGAAATTACCGCTGGCCTTGACAGCCTCTTGCATCCGTTGCGGCGACTCCATCTGCCCGTAACAGAAATCATCCTGACACTAACTCTGGCATTGCGGTTTATTCCCCTTGTGCTGGAAGAAGTGCAAAACTTGGCACGCTCTATCCAGACTCGTGCAATCAATTGGCGCAAGTTAGGTTTTCGAGGTACGAGTCAAATTTGGCTATTGGCAGCGGAACGCTTGCTAGAAAATCTGTTAAGACGGGCTGAACAAATCGCTAGTGCTATGTTGATTCGTGGCTTTACCACTCCTAGTCAACATTACGTGCAGTGGCATCCATTGCGCATCTGTTGGCAAGATTGGGTGGCAATGGCAGCTCTAGTGCTGCTCTGGGGAGTTCGATTAGTGTGGGGTTGGCAGTCATAATTGTCTGGTTTCTGCTATAGTAAAAAATTTGGGAAGTCTACTATCAATATGGCCATTAGCCCGTACTATACGGGTTGATGATTAGCTAAGTACGATTTCCGTAAACAGGTCGTGGAGCATTTTCCCTAGAACTTTAGAACTGAATGAGCAGTGAAACTTATTTGAATCACCCAACGTTTGGACTGCTATTCAGAGTCTGTCTCGTTGAGGACGATCGCGAACTATTTGCCACTCTCTATGCCCAGCGGCTATTTTTCTTAGTCACAACTGGCCCCAATGGCCTGAAGTTTGAGCCGACTACCCGTGCGGATGCTCGCATCCTGGTTGAAGGCCGCCTTCGATTCCTACGCCGCATGGGGTTAGATGCT
>JANWZG010000216.1 GCA_025054735.1 Cyanobacteriota bacterium
GAAAACTTCTCTAGATGGGCATAGGGGCTTTGCTTGTAGATCATTTCTGGAAACAGTGGCTCTAGGCCAATTGCTCTCAAGCGCTGATTTGCCAGATACTTGGTGTACTGTTCGCTGCTAGCAGCGGTAATACCAAGGATGTTGTCTCCGACAATGTGATGCGTCCACCTTGTCTCGTGCTCTACGGCTAGGGCGAACATTTCATAGATTTGCTCTAAGCTATGGGGAAATATTTGCATGGCGGCGGGAATCAGTTTTTGATACAGCCGCACATGGGAAAGCTCATCTCGGTTGATCATGCGGAAAATATCAGCACTTCCTGCCATTAACAGGCGAGACGCGAGGTTGTAGAAAAAGATAAATCCGTTGTAGAAGTATAGGCCTTCCAGTAAGTAATCGGCTAAGAGAGACACAAAGTAGTTTTCTGGAGTTGGGTGATCGACGTAGGCTTGATAGAGTCCAGCAATGAATTCACAGCGTTGCTTGAGGACGCGATCGCTGCGCCAAAACTCGTAAACTTGAGCACGGCGATCGCTGGGAATGACAGTTTCAATAATGTATTGATAGGACTGATTGTGCATCGCTTCTTGGGAAGTTTGCTCTGCCATACACAGAGCTACTTCCGGGGCGGTGACGCTGTTTTTGAGATGGGGCACATTACAGGTTTGCACCGAATCAAGGAAGGTCAGGTAGCTGAGGATGCCATCAAAGGCACGCCGTTCAGCAGGGGTGAGATTAGCATAGTCAGTCACATCTTGGGTGATGTCAATTTTCTCAGGAATCCAGAAGTTTTCTCGCATCTGGCGATATAGGCCAATTGCCCAGCCATAGCGGACATCATTTAACTGCATCAGGTTGGTAGTTTCGCCAAACCAGATAGCGCGATGGCCTCTGTCATCATTGCCGTTGGGATTAAAAACAGGGTTAATCGGCATCCGCTGGGCAGTAGTCGGTGAAAACGATCGCGCTTGTAGACTTAAAACCATGTCAGTCTTTCCAGTCGGGGTTATCAGTGGGTGTTAGTTGGCACACGCTGCACAGTCATCAGTGGCTTCTTTGAAGCTGTCTTTCTGCACAGTGCGAATGTAGTAGATGGCTTTACAGCCTAGTTTCCAGGCTAGGATTAGAGTTTCAAAAATATCCTTTGCGGTGAGACAACGATCGGGTTCACGGGGAAAATATACGCCTGCATTCAGGTTGAACAATAGTTCCATGGATATGCCCGTATCAATCCACTGCTGCATGGTGGCGATCGCCCGAACCACTGTTTGCTGAGGCAGGGTTTTGTTCTCGACATAAAACCAGAAACAGTCACGGATATAGGGAGGTGCAATTGGTACTGCTCCTTTAGACCATTTTTCGTAAAAGAACTTGCTGTAAACGGGCAATACACTGGCCGTACAGCCTTGCACGAGAGAAGACGAGGTGTTGGGGGCGATCGCCGTGATGTGAGAGTTACGAATCCCGTACTGCTGAATATCCTTAGATAGCTGTACCCACCGCTGAGGATGCTTGGCATTTTGCTCAAACCATTCGACAGGCTTTGCTCCTACTAGATGTCCTTTGCTCCACTCACTGCCAGCAAAGGCTGGGTAAGCTCCCCGTTCCTTGGCTAGTTCCATGGAGGCGGCAGTGCAGTAGTAGCCGATGTCTTCAAACAGATCACTGATTTCTTGCAAATGGCTGTAAGTGAGATGGCGTTTAGCTAACCAATCGGCTAATCCCATGCAACCGACCCCGATCGTGCGGTATTTGCGATTATGGGCAGCACTGGCAGCAAAGGGCGCTGTAGTTAGTTCGATCGTATTGTCTAGGATCCGCACCGCAATCTGGGCAATGTACTCCCGTTCGGCATCTTCTAAGTTGGCTAGATTGATGCTCACCAAGTTGCACGTATGGGCTTCTTCACCTGGCTTAACGTTCGACCACGATTCTTGGCAGAGGTTACCCCCTGGGATGTAACCTTCATGAGGATTGGGATTAGCCCGATTCACCGTGTCTTTGAACCACAGATAGGGCATTCCTGTTTCCAGTTGTGTTCGCATGATCTGTTTGAATAAAACCCGGGCATTTATCTGTTTGTAGAGAGTAATTTCTCTACCTAAACATGCTTCGATTTTGCTATAGGCCGCTTCAAAGGCTTTGCCCCACAGTTCCGCTAGCTCGATACCCAGTTTAGTTCGCACTTCATAGGGGTCTACCAATGTCCAATCATCGTCGGCTTCTACACGGTGCATGAACAAGTCACTGACTACTAGCTGAGGAAACACGTCATAGGCTTTGCGACGCTGATCGCCGTTCTCGGTCTGCATTTCTAAGAATTCAGGAATGTCTAGGTGCCAAACATCTAAGCTGACGGTAATTGCTCCAGCCCTGCGACCACCTTGATTGACCGCGATCGCGGTGTCGTTGAGCAGCTTAATCCAAGGCACCACCCCGCCAGATGCATTAGCCTTGCCCATGACCCAACTGCCCACAGCGCGAATGCGGGACAAGTTGACCCCCACACCACCACCATTCTTAGAAATGCGAGCTGCATCATGGATGCCAGAAAAAATACTTTCTAAGTCGTCATCCATTGCCGTAATGAAACAACTGGCTAGCGACCCATTTGGAATTCTGAGATTCGCCAGGATTGGCGTTGCTAAGGAGATTTTGCGCTGGGCAATGGCTTCATAAAACTGTCTAGCTTTGCTTAATCGGTGTGCAGGTGCTTCTACGGTAGCTAGCAGTAGGGCACAGGTTAGCAATGCTTCTTGCGGTAGCTCGTCTTCTAGCAAATACCGCTGGCTTAAAAGAACTGCACCTGCATAGTCATAATCTAAGTCCCAGTCTGGATTAATCCATTGATTGGCGATCGCTAGTTCACTGGCAGAGTAATCTAACATGCGGCGATCGTACTGCCCCTGCAAGACTTTTGCCTGGACAGTGCGGGGATAGTCTCCATATCGATAGCCCCGGCTGACTTGGATGTCTTTCCACAAACTCCAAGTGTGTAACCGTCCAGCCACATATCGCCAATCTGGGTCATCTGGGCTGCACAGATCCAACGCACAGCGGATCAGATTGTCTTGAATCTCACGTGTGGTAATGCCAGAGCGCAACCGGGTCGTGAGGTGAGCTTCTAAGGTGATTGGATTGACTGACAGACCTTGACATGCCCAATTGACAACGGCCCGGATCTTGGTAACGTCAAGCGGCGCGAACGAACCGTTTCGCCGCATCACCTGAATATGGTTGACCGTTGGGCTGAGCATCGCCGATGGTATAGGTTCAGCAGTTAATGGAATTTTCATAGTAGACCATTGCTAGATTGAAAGACTGGCAAGAGAGGCGGCGTTGAAGAAGTTGCAAAACTAGCGATCGCAGCTGTGCGATCGTCAATTCAGAACCTCGAACGAACTTGGCCTGTAGGTGTTTAGAACCAAAATTCTTGCAGTACTGAACAGGAGGGAACCCGCGCAAAGGTAAAGCCCATGTCCGCCTCAGTATAGGGCAAGAAATTCAAATTGGATCAGTGTTTACTCTATGGGTAGCGCTAGTAGTTCTAGAGAGACTCTATATCTATATCTTATAAAGTGGTTCAGCAATCCATCGATCAAGAAATGCAGGGTGACGCTGCTGAATTGAATTGCAACTGTGTTATGGTGAAGGCAATTCGGTTCTGGTGGGGAGCAGCCATCAGACGCAAGGGGGAAAGTGCAGTGCAAATCTGCCGCTGTCCCGCAGCTGTGAGGAGAGGCGCAACTCTCTAAGTCAGAATGCCCGCCGAGTTGTTGACCCTTTACTTAACCATCTGCGAGGTACGGATGATGCAAACGTTGAGCTTTTGTGATGTTCTGCGAGATAGTAGGCGATCGGCGTTTAGTCAATATTTGAGGTTGTAGCGTTTTGAGTTGACTATCGAAACGAGCTGAAAGCAATCTGAAGACAAAATCTGAAAGCAATCTGACTGAAAGCAATCTGAAAACAAGAGGTAGAAGATGCAGCAAGATTGACGTGAGTCAAGGTGGTCAGGGGTAGTCAATGTGTGTGTTGGCAACCAAGATAGCTGTCCTGACGGCGTGTGGATGCGGGCCTTTTCCTGACCGGAGACTTGGGGAGATTTTGTTCGTAAATTTGCTTGTCAGCAGTTTCCCGCATTGAAGCTACGGATTGCTTTTGGGGAGGACTTCAGTCTTCGCCGTAGACCTGATTGCCCTACAGTCTGGGATTAGGGGCTTGGTAACTATTTCTCAGTAACTATCAGTAACTCCTTATAGAATGTTTAGGACGCTACAGCTATGACCCTGCAAACGGCAACGTTAGGATATCCCCGCATTGGTAAAAACCGTGAGGTGAAGAAGGCACTGGAAGCCTTTTGGAGCCAGAAGTCTGACATAGACACCTTGTTAAAAACGGTGCAAGCGGTTGAACTTGAGAACTGGAAGACACAGCTAGACGCAGGTATCGATCGCATTGGCATTGGTGACACCACGTTTTATGATCACGTTTTAGATTGGAGCATTCGGCTAGGAATAATTCCAGAACGGTTTCAATCCCTGACTGGATGGGAGCGCTACTTTGCTATGGCACGGGGCAAGGATGGCATTCCGGCCCTGGAAATGACCAAGTGGTTCGATACTAACTATCACTACCTGGTACCTGAAGTGGCCCAGTCATTGCAGCCCGCGGATTTTAGTGACTTTCTAGCAACAGTGCAGCGGGCGCAAACGCTGTTGGGCGAACGAGCCGTTCCCATTGTGCTTGGCCCCTTAACCCTATTGCGCCTGAGTCGGCTGGAGTTGGCTCTAGAATCAGTTGTGGCTGAGTTGTGCGATCGCTATCTTCTCCTGCTTAGCGACCTGAAAAAGCTGGGGGTAACCGAGGTGCAAATCCATGAACCGGCGCTGGTGCTGGGCGATGCAGACAGCCTTCGGGAGTTGTATCAGTCTACCTATGCTGCCTTGGCTCAGGTGGGCTTGCCCCTGCACTTGGCCACCTACTTTGATGACCTAGGATCTACCTATCCCTGGGTGATGGCCTTACCCGTAGCAGGCATTAGTTTGGACTTTACCCGTGGCCGTAATTTAGATCTGTTGCGGCAGCATGGCTTCCCAGCAGACAAACAGTTGGGTGCAGGCATTGTGGATGCCCGGAATATTTGGAAAATTCGCCCTGAGTCGGTGTTGTCAACCCTGGAGGAGATTCAGAGCATTGCTCCTAACTTGCGGATCCAGCCCTCGGCTTCCCTGCAATTTGTACCCTACGATGCCCAGCGAGAAACCAACCTACCAGAACCCCTGCGGCAGGTGTTGAGTTTTGCAGAGCAGAAGCTAGAGGAGTTGGGAATGTTAGCCCAGACCCTAGCGGGGGATGATCCCAGCGATCGCTTGGCCCTTTTGCAAACCCAGTGGCAGGCATTCCATGAGTTTAGCCCTGCTAATCAAGCGGTGCAAGCGGCGCTGAAGAATCTAACTATCAATGACTTTCAGCGATCGCTCTCCTATTCCCTCCGTATCAACCAACAGATCCCGTTGCCGATTCTCCCTACGACCACGATCGGGTCTTTTCCCCAAACCCCCGAAGTCCGACAACTGCGGGTGAAGTACAAGCGAGGAGAGTTGTCTGAAGCAGACTATCAAGCTGCGATCGATGCTCAAATTGCCGAGTGCATTAAACTCCAAGAAGAGATTGGCATTGATGTGCTGGTGCATGGTGAATTTGAACGCACCGACATGGTGGAATATTTTGGGCAGCAACTCTCTGGGTTTGCCTTTACTGAACAGGGCTGGGTGCAAAGCTATGGCAGTCGCTATGTGCGTCCCCCCATTATCTATGGCGATGTTGCCCGTCCCCAACCTATGACTGTGCGAGAGTTTCAGGTGGCCCAGGCCTTGACCACAAAACCTGTAAAGGGAATGCTCACTGGCCCAGTGACAATTCTCAACTGGTCTTTTCCCCGTGCTGATATTTCCCGACAGGAGCAGGCATTCCAGATTGCCCTAGCGCTGCGGGCAGAGGTTGCTGATTTAGAAGCGGCGGGTGCCCGGGTGATTCAGGTAGATGAACCCGCACTGCGGGAAGGCTTACCGCTAAAGCCAGAGCGCTGGAGTGAGTACCTCTCGTGGGCAGTGGATGCGTTTCGACTAGCAACGGCGATCGCCCAACCCCAGACACAAATTCACACTCACATGTGCTACTGCGAGTTTGGTGACATCATCCAAGACATCGAACGTCTGGATGCAGATGTGATTTCCATCGAAAACAGTCGGAGTAACAACCAAACCCTCCAAGAGATCACCGCGGGCGGCTATTCCCACCAAGTTGGCAATGGCGTGTACGACATCCACAGTCCAGTTATTCCAACGACAGACTACTTAGTCAAGCAACTTAGGGCCGCTGTAGCCAACCTACCCCTGCAACAACTCTGGGTAAATCCTGACTGTGGGCTAAAAACTCGCCGCTGGGAAGAAGTGGTTCCCTCCCTGAAAAATATGGTGGAAGCTACAAAAATCCTGCGAGAGGAGATTAGTGCAACCCAGAAATGACCTACGGCAGGGCTGTTTTGACTGTTGGCAACATAGCG
>JANWZG010000217.1 GCA_025054735.1 Cyanobacteriota bacterium
ATGACTAATGATGTACTCGACCGTCGGGCATAATGGCACCTGTAAGTCGAGCACCTGTGAGCTTCACCATGATGCGATCGTTCATGCTAACCCGTGCCCCGCGCAGATTGGCATTGGTCAAATCAGCACCACTAAAATCTGCCCCCACCAAGTCAGCCTCTTGCAAGTTAGCGTTACTCAAATTGGCATGAAGCAAATTAGCTCGATAGAGATTTGCCCCCTCAAGATTAGCCCCACTCAAATTCACACCATGCAAAAAGGCATCGGTCAAATTAGCGCGACTTAGGTTTGCATTGCTCAGGTTACGTCCAGAAAAATCTCGCTCAGCCAGATTGGCACCACTCATATCAGTGCCGCTTAAATCAGGCATAGGGCGGCGGAAGGCCTGATGGGGCTGTGCTAATGGCTGCTGCTGTCGGGATGAAGAACGATAGGAAGAAGAGGTCTGTGACGATGACTGAACCGGTGGTGAAACCCGAGGTGGTTGCGCCGGTGGGGATGCTGGCTCGGTTGATGATTTAGGTTTAGTGTAGGTACTAGCCGATGGCGATCGAGAGTCTGGAGATTGGGCTGTATGGCGGTATACAGTCTGAGCAGAACGGTAAGAGTTAGGCTGCCGATGTTTTTCGCGGTAGATACGCAACTGTTCGCGGGCGTAGTTAATGGCCTGTAGTTTAGCGAGTGCCTTTTGGCGCAAACGGGGATTATCAGCAGGAATACGATCAGGATGCCAGATAAACGCCAAGTCTTTGTAAGCCTGGTTAATATCTTCTAGAGATGCCCCTGGCTCTAATTCCAGCACACGATAACAATGGTTCAGCTCACTAATGCTAATCATCTAGCCAATTTCAGATCCCCACGTATTAGTATCGTTAGGCAATATCCCTCTTAAGTCCTACCAACTTTGCTGCCAAGATGCAATCCCACATTACCAATTCACCTCATCAATGTACCAAATGATTTAAGACTACCGTGATAGTTACCACTGAAAGCAGCTATTAAAACAGTTTGAGGAATCATAGAGACGCACAACACCCCTATAATCCCTCAAATCCTTACTCCGAAACACCAGAGCACTATTCAATTGATAGCATATTGATAATTCCGACTCAATCGACAAGCAGACCAGCTATGCTTGCGCATTAGACTGCTATTCACCTTGCCTTATCAAGCCAAGCCAGTGTTAGTACCAGCTTTACCCGTTGCAAGCTCAACTTTAACAATCTTGCCACCCATCTTTTGGATGCGTTGCTGTTCCTTGAACCAGTTGTCGTAAGGTACCAACTTGGTGAAGTAGGTATTCTGTAGCTCGCGTTGAGTGCGGATGCGGGTCTGACTTGGAACACAAGCTGTAACTTTGAACATTCTCATGGGTTCGATCTCTCCTAGAAACAGAGGAACTGAAGGGCTACTAAAGGGTGTATACCGAATGGCTGACTGAGAGCACCAATGAAATAACCCTATAGGAAACTCCAGTGTGCGCAGATAGGATTATGTCAACAACAATGTCAACTCTCGCTTGTTAGATGTCCGGAGCAACCTCTAGCCTTACGAAGCCAGCGATTACAAACTCCAATAAAACCAGCGATCGCTCCAGACGTTCACATCAAAAGGCACGTGATGAAGCGTTCAGTACTCTTGGGCTAACTTATTCAGTACCCTAGAGCCTAGCACCTACATCAGCCACTTCAAACTAGCTCAAACCAGAGCAGATGTAGTCGAAGTAAACACCCATTTCCTTACCAGCATCTGCACCGACCAAGCTAGCGGTTACTTCCTTCATCGCTTGGATAGATTGAACAGTAGCAGCAATGGGTACACCCAAGGAATTATAGGTTTCTTTCAGACCATTGAGTACACGCTCATCGAGGATGGATGGATCGCCAGCCAACATGGCATAGGTAGCATAGCGCAGATAGTAGTCTAAGTCACGGATGCAAGCAGCATAGCGACGAGTGGTGTACATGTTGCCACCAGGACGGGTGATATCAGAGTAGAGCAGAGACTTAGCAACTGCTTCCTTAACGATCGCAGCAGCATTAGCACTGATAGCAGTTGCCGCACGAACGCGCAGTTCACCAGTTTGGAAGTAAGCCTTCAGTTTCTCTAGAGCAGCAGCATCCAGATACTTACCCTGAACATCAGAGGAGTTAATAACGGCAGTAATTGCGTCTTGCATGGTTCTTTTCCTTAAATACAAGTCATTATCAGTTACGACACAAGCCAATTGGCAGTTACCAAACTTAGCTCATTGCACCAATTACATAATCAAAGTAAGAGCTGGCTTCAGCAGCATCTTCGCTAGACAGCAAGGAGGTAGCTACACTCTTCATAGCGCGAATACCTTCAACAACTGCCTCAATTGGGGTACCCAAAGACTTGTACATTTCGCGTACACCAACGATACCGATCTCTTCGATCGGAGTAACATCGCCAGCAACAATTCCATAGGTGATGAGACGCAGATAGTAGTCCAAGTCACGCAGACAAGTTGCAGTCATCTCTTGGCCGTAGGCATTGCCACCAGGAGATACGATGTCAGGACGCTTTTGGAACAGTTGGTCGCCACCTTGCTTAACAATACGCTCACGAGAGTCAGTGAGAACTTGTGCAATCCGCAAACGGCTTTCGCCACTGGTCACAAAGCTCTTAATCCGATCCAGTTCGCCAGGGCTGAGATAACGAGCCTCAGCATCAGCGTTCACGATAGATTTCGTGACGATACTCATGGGTGAATTCCTCCAGTAAACATAAGCGCAAGGGGCCTTGCCACTGCAACCAGCAACTCGATTGATTGCCTTAATTCGCCAACACTGCCCAAGATTACTAAATTACCAATAGCAACTTCAGTAGTCTTCACAGGCAGACCCAGCAACAACCACATCGGAGCGCTAAGCAAGGACAAAACCCCTTGTCTAGCTATCTTCCGCAAATATTTTGCGGCATCCTGTTCACACTCAGTCGTTCTCTGTAACAGTTCTTAACATAGCTTCTCATCTTGGAAGCCCTTGGAAGCCAGCTTGGACAAAATAGTGAAGCTAAGGTCACGATGCACTAGAGTTTCCTACATTTGGTGGTTGACGATCGAGGGCACGCTGCCCACCCCAACGGTTTACAATCTTGTCATCATACTCATCAGCAAACTTAACCACAGTGATAACAGAGGTTTTCAACTCTTGCTGATCGCAGGTTGAGCCAACCAGACTGTGTTCAAAAATGATGTCATTCGTGTCATCGAGGGCAAACCGTCCAAAGTAGAGACTATCATTTTCACGCAGCAGGTAGTACAGCAAATCAGGGGTGACTTCCACATTAGTTACTACTTGTGAGCGAGTAGCAATGATTGCTTCACTATCTCCCCAAGGCACAACTTCAGTACGGGCAACAGCAGAGCCAAAATTAATGAAAAACGCTGGCTCAGATTCACTGATGATGAGGGCTTCTTCAAACAGCTCTTGCATCCAAGGCTTGATCATTTCATAGCAAGACTGCTGCACCTTGCTTTGGAATTCCATTGTTAAGACTCCTTGTGTCTAGCGATCGCTAACGGGTTAACTGTCTAAGTGTAACTGTCTAGTCAGGGGAGTAAATGTGTCCTCCATATCTTAGGACATGTTTGCAATCCCTTGCCTGCCTTTAGGATTTGTTCAACTACTCAGGTTTGGTTGATGCACCAAGTGACCAACCTAGTCGCCGTTCCTCTAGATAATACCCACGGGTGAGCGATCGCTGACCACCGGCTTCAACAGCAACAATCCATACTCAATGCCCTCAACCACAGCTTGATAGGACGCTTCCAAAATATTGGGTGATACCCCCACAGTCGTCCACCGCTGGTGTCCATCACTAGACTCAACCAATACACGAGTCTTAGCCGAGGTGCCTGCTGCTCCATCCAAGATCCGCACCTTGTAATCAGTCAGGTGAAACTGCTCAATCTCTGGATAGAACTGGGCTAGGGCCTTGCGTAGAGCTTGATCAAGGGCAGATACTGGCCCATTACCTTCCCCAGCCTCCAAGATGTCCTTGCCATTCACAGTAATTTTTACCGTTGCCACAGATGACAATATCCACGCCGCAGCCTCTTGTCCCGGCAAGCAGTCACAGTGAACCTGATACCCCTTGAGGTCAAAACGACGTGGACGCTGACCCAGGGCTTCTCGCATCAACAATTCAAAACTAGCTTCAGCAGCTTCAAATTGGTAGCCTTCATGTTCTAGGGTCTTGAGGTGGCTTAAGATATGGCGACAAGTAGGATCACCCTTGTCTAGCTCAATCCCAAAACTGCGGGCTTTTGCCAACACATTACTAAGTCCCGATTGGTCAGAGATAACAATGCGCCGACGATTACCTACCTGCTCTGGTTGCACATGCTCGTAGGTGAGAGGGTTGCGCTCAACCGCACTCACGTGAATGCCACCTTTATGGGCAAATGCTGACAAACCAACAAAGGGGGCATGATCGTCAGGGGCAAGGTTGGCAATTTCGCTAATTAGACGGCTGGCCTCAGTAAGACGGGTAAGTTGTTGATCAGTGAGGCAGCGATACCCCAGTTTCAACTGCAAGTTGGGGATCAGAGAGCAGAGATTAGCATTACCACATCGTTCACCATAGCCATTAATAGTGCCTTGAACCATGCGTGCTCCTTCTAGGACTGCTGCTAGGGCGTTGGCAACAGCAGTATCAGAATCATTATGGGTGTGGATGCCTAAGCGAATGACCTGATCGCCTGGATGGTTGCTATCCCCAAACGCAGGAATCTGCTGCATAACTGCTCGGACAATTTGAGTAACCTCATGGGGAAGGGTGCCGCCATTAGTATCACAGAGGGTGATCCACTCAGCTCCAGCAGCGATCGCAGTTTTCAAGGTTTCCAGTGCATAGGCTGGGTTATGCTTGTAGCCATCAAACCAGTGCTCAGCGTCATAGATTACTCGACGATCTTGGCTACGCAGAAACGTGATGGTATCAGCAATCATGGCCAGATTTTCCGCCAGGGATGTCTGTAATCCTTCCGTGACGTGCAAATCCCATGATTTGCCAAAAATGGTAACCCAACGAGTACCTGCGGACAAAATTGGCTGCAACATAGGATCAGTTTCTGCGGTTTTCCCCGGACGGCGAGTTGCGCAAAAGGCAACGACTTCTGCCTGGCTCAAGGGTTCTTCCTGCAACTGCCAAAAAAATTGCACATCCTTAGGATTAGCACCAGGCCATCCCCCTTCAATAAAGGGAATCCCCAATTGGTCAAGCTGGCGGGCAATGCGAAGTTTGTCCTCTAGTGAGAAAGCCAAGCCTTCGCGCTGAGCACCATCACGGAGCGTTGTGTCATAGATCCAAAGTTGGGGAGAAGCCTCAGTATTCATAGCCAATGTTATAGTGCCGCAAGTCAATCAGTGAAGAAGGTTAATCTCAAGTCTAGAACGAATTCAGCCCTGAAGGTGATTTCTGTTATGAACCCTGACTTGCTGACCAGACTCAACGACCATCCCGGTTCCAGCAGCCATCCGGCAGTAGCCGCTAGAACTATGACCAGAACTATGAAGACTGGAACTATGAAGAAAAAATGACGACCCTTGGAGAGCGTACAGAAACTTTGACCGTTGCCTGTACGGGAATAACTTGGGTGGTTGGTGTACGAGCCGTGATTACAGTGCCTAAGTGGGTTCGCAGAGTGTATTGATACTCACGTCCCATGAACTGCCGATCGCAAATCACAGCGTGGTGATCACCATCTACTGGATCCAAAACCAAATCATCTTGATACACAATAGCATTCCCGTCACGGGCAGCACTGCTACCAATCACCTGCCCCACAAATTGCCCCAGTTCAGTTACCCAACAGTCATCCTGTCGCTGAGCAGGTAAAACATTGGCTTTAGTAACAAACTCTGCTACAAACTGCGATGCAGGCCGTTGATAAATGTCCTCTGGGGTACCGATTTGTTCTAAGCGACCTTGATGCAGAATGCCCACTCGATCAGCAACTGCCAGAGCTTCTTCCTGATCATGGGTAACCAGGATAGCCGTAGTATTCGTTTGCCGAAGAATTTGTCGCACATCCTGACGAAGCTGTTGCCGCACCTGAGCATCCAGGTTACTAAAGGGTTCGTCTAGCAGGATTAGACGGGGACGGGGGGCAAGGGCACGGGCAAGGGCAACTCGCTGTTGCTGTCCGCCAGAGAGCTGGTGGGGATAGCGAGATTCCATCCCCTGAAGGTTAATGAGAGCGATCGTCTCCTCAACAATCTGACGAATCTGTGCAGGCTTGAAGGATAGCTTACCTCGCCCAGGGGTGGAACGTAATCCGAAAGCAATGTTTTCAGCCACAGTCAGATGGGGAAACAGGGCATAGTCTTGAAAGACAATCCCCACATTGCGGGCCTCTGGAGGCACAAGGCGCTGAGCACTAGCTACAAGCTCTCCCCCTAGCCAGATAGTGCCCGCATCGGGCTGCTCAAACCCAGCGATTAAACGCAGTAACGTAGTCTTGCCACACCCAGAAGCACCCAACAGACTTAAGAGTTCCCCCTCCCTCAAGGTCAAGGTCACATTATTA
>JANWZG010000218.1 GCA_025054735.1 Cyanobacteriota bacterium
AAGGAGCAGGCACAGCATCGAGCTGAACAGTTAGAGGCGCTGTTGAGAGCACAAGGGATTGACCCCGATCAACTGCTGGGATTGTGACGCTGGGGCGAAGGGTTACCGATGCGTTGCTGCGGAAGTGCAGTCTCCCCAAACCCGCTTCTACTCTAGGTTGTCTTGCCTTCTTTATCTTACTGAATTTTGTCTTACTCACTTTTGTCTCGCCCGATTTTGTCTTGTCCGACTTTATCACCCCCGACTTTATCGCCGCCAGCTTTATCACCGTGAATGTAGTCGCCGTAAATGTAGTACTCGGTTCTGCCATCCTTGTCTTGGTATCGGCGTTGGCGGGTTTCAATTGACTCATAGCCATCTAACAGTTGGCGCAGGTTGACCTTGATGCGGAGTTTGCCGATCGCACACTCTGATTCGCCCATTGCCTCTAAGCCTAAGAGTTCTTGATAGTCGAGGGGAGGATAGTCAGGATGACCAGGGACAGGCACCCACTCACTCACTTCCAGGTTGCCAAAGCTAGTGTGGATTTTGGCGAATGCGTCCCGTATCAAGCATAGGAAGACGCGGCGGGTTTCTTCTCTGCCACTGATGCTAATGAAGATTTTGCCGTCAGCTTTGTCTGCCTTGATGCGGGCAATGTTGCAGGTGTCGTTGCCTTCGCGGTAGGCTAGCATCACGCCGCTGCGCCAGTAGGTGTGGTTGTGGATCTTCTGGTGGGTGAGGACAATGAAGCGGGAGATAATACTATCGGGCAGAATGCGGTAGTGATATTGAAACTCTAGGGTGTCGCCTTCAAGGGTGATGTCATCGGGTTGTTCTTTGGGGAGCAAGCCAGGGATGAGGAAGCAGTGTTCACTCACTCTAGATCCTTCTCCCAAGGGGAGAAGCGAACTTTGCGTAAAAGTTTGATTGGTTAAGCGAAAGCAAAGTTGGAACTCTTGCATAAGTTCGGTGAGATAGTGGTGGCGCTCTGGGGGGTAGCGCTGAGGGTCGAGGATGCGGCTGAGGTCGGCGGGGGTGAGGATGCCCTTGGTTTTGGTTTTCAGGTCATCGTCGCTGAGCAGGGCATAGATGCCTTGAGTAACCCAATCGGGGTTGAGGACGCTGGTGTTTTGCAATAAGGGATGGTCGCGGAAGTTGAGCACCAGCCCTAGGTTGTGCAGCAGGCGAATCAGTTGGTCTTAGTTTGCCTCTTCGGTGATGCCCTGCTGATAGCAAATGCCCAGATAGTGACTGTAGCTGATGAAGTCCTGATCCAAATGTTCCAGTTGCTCCTTGACCGCAAACCAGGAGAGGGGCAAGAGGTCGTAGACTTCCTTCAGGTTGCCGACCTGCTGGTGAATTGCCTCGCGCAGTTCAGGGATACCCTCCCCGGTCTGGCAGGAGGTTTCGATAATTGCCTGGATGTTGGGATATTTTTCTTGCAGGGCGCGGCGGTTGATATCCAGGGGTTGCTCGTCCTTTTTGTTGCCGACGATGATCACGGGGGATTGACCGCCAAAGCTGTCGATTAGCTTGAGCTAGTAATCTAAGCGGTTTTCTTCTTCGCTGGTGCAGCAGTTGCACACTAACAGGTAGAGGCTGCGCTTGGTAAGGAAAAACTGGTGGGTAGCATGGTAAATTTCTTGCCCACCAAAGTCCCAGACGTTGAGGCGCACATCCTTACTATTGACGTGGATGATCCAGGAGGTAACGCTAAGGCCATCGGTTTGGGGTTGGTGGGGGTCAAACTGGTTATGGCACAACCGCTGGACTAGAGAGGTTTTGCCCACACTGCTCTGCCCTACCAACAGCAACTTAGCCTCATTAAGGGGTCGCACCTCACCACTACGGAGTTGGCGCAGATAGTTAAAAATCTCCGCTACCGAACCCGGATCTTTATGCATGTCTGCTGAACCCAGGATCTCTGGAGAAATTGGTAATGGATTTCGCCGTAGATCAAGTCTTTTGAGCCTGGACAGAGTTTCTAAACTGTTGGGAATCTGGCTGATTTGGTTGCTATGGAGGTCAAGCGTGGTCAGGTTGGCGAGGTTGGCAATCGCCGCCGGGAGGACGCTGAGTTGATTGAAACTGAGGGCAAGCTGGCTGAGGTTGGTTAGTTGGCCGATCGCCGCCGGGAGGACGCTGAGTTGATTGAAACTGAGGTCAAGCTCCTTCAGGTGAGTGAGGTTGGTAATCGCTTCGGGTAACTCAGCTAAGCCTGTACTGACCAAACTTAGGGACTCTAGGGTGTGGAGTTGAAACACGACTTCTGGCACCACCGCTAGAGGATTACCACTCAGGTAAAGGGTCTTTAGGTTATTGAGTGCGACTAGCTCTGGGGGAAGCTCAGAGAGTTGATTGGTTGACAGCGTTGGCACTGGTTTGAATCTGTCACCTTCCCACCTCCACTCCCATGTTTCCACCTTGCCCAAAATCAAGGTTTCTAGGTGGGTGAGACTGCCGATTTCCGGGGGCAGTGTGGTGAGGTTGTTGCCGCTGAGGTCGAGTTCGCGCCACTGTTCGGCAGCAGCTTGGTGGATCAGGGCGAGGAGTTGGTCTGGGATCATGGGTGGCAGCGGATGAGGAATGGATGGTTGGTGGTGGATGGTGTAGGGTGGCGTTATGAATCGGGTGGGTAGGCGCTGAGAAATGCTAGCTGGTTCATCATAGATTCAGCCGATCAGACAGACATCAGCTTCAAAACCCGCCGCAATTGTTCCCCAAAGGCATAGTTCTGGGATGAAATGATGATGCCTGCATGGGCTTTCCCTGCTTCCAACCATTGGAAGTGTAGCTGGCAAAAGTCTGCCACGTTAAAGGTGTAAAATACTCGACCTTGCTCCATAGCCAGCACGAGTTGCTCATCATCGCTAAACCCGGTGGTTCGGGTTTCCCCTGGGGTGATCACATCCACATCACGAAGGCGTAACGCTTCCACAAATCGTCGATCCATCGCATCTTCATCAATGTATAGACGAATAGTAGTCATGTTTAGGTACCGATCGTGGCGGCACGTTGTTCATATTCAGCGGCTTCCGCAGCAAGGGCTGCCTCAATTTCAGCCCGATTACTGTGATAGTAAGCTAAGGCTGCATAAACCTGTGCCAGGGTAACCGTGGTTAAGCGATCAGAAATATCTTCTGCACTCCAACCCAGTTTGTAATAGCCTGCAATGCGTTGTACCGACACGCGGGTTCCCACAATGCGGGGTCGTCCTCCTAGGGTTTCTGGTGAGGACACAATCAGGGTACCAATGTCCGTTGGGGTAGAAATCATGCTGTTGTTGCCTTAACAACTGAGGAGCTACTTCCGTTTGGATGGGCTGAATTGGTGGCATAGGGCAGTCACCGTTAGCCAGAGTTAGCCATCATTTTATCAGGCTTTTTCTAGGCAGGGCAAAGGAACAATGCTTGACCATCACTGGACTTGAAGATGCAAAGGTCTCGCTGATCGAGGGTTAGTGTCTACCCTAGCTTAGGCACTCGAGTTGCGGCCAGAACAGTCCTGCTGAGCTTAACCCATAATGAGGCCAACTTTAAACACCAGTGCTGCTACGACGATCGATTGGGGCTACGATCGCCTGAACACTATGCTTTTGTGCAGCACTTGGCCACCTAACAGATCTCAACAAATCTTCACTAGTCGTCATGGCAATGGGTGGCAGTTGGGGCATTATCTTCCATTGCCATAGCCCGCTCGATCGCCTGTTCTAGCAGGGCTAGCCCTTCATCAACGGTTTCAATGCGACAAAGCTGGCCGCGCAGGTCAGCAGCACCCGGAAACCCCTTGGCATACCAAGTCATGTGTTTGCGGGCTTGACGCACACCCCGATCGCCCTTATATTCCCACAACATCCTCAGGTGATCGTAGGCGCAGTGCAACCGTTGTACGATCGTGGGCGCTGGCTTTTCTTGCCCCGTTTTGAGGAAATAGTCCACCTCTCCCACCAAAAAGGGATAACCCATAGTGCCACGGGAACACATCACCCCATCGGCTCCAGTTGCTTCTAGACAGCGGGCAGCCGCCTCAGCCGAGAAAATATCACCATTGGCAATCACTGGAATCGTGAGCACCTCTTTAACGCGCCGAATCCAGTCCCAGCGAGCGGGGCCATTAAAGCCTTGGGCACGGGTGCGCCCATGCACGGTGATCAGTTGGGCACCTGCATCTTCCATGCGACGGGCAAAGTCAAGAATGTTGATCTCGTTATCTGTCCAGCCGATGCGGGTTTTGACGGTAACAGGCACAGGGGCGATCGCCCGACTCACCGTTGCCACAATCTCTGCTGCTACCTCTGGTTGCCGCAACAGGGAAGAGCCACCCCCATTCTTAGTAATCTTGTTCACAGGACAGCCCATGTTGATGTCTACCGTGTCTGCACCCTCTGCCACGGCCTTTTCTGCGGCTTCTGCCAAAAACTGAGGCCGACAGTCAAACAGTTGAATGCTGATAGGACGCTCGTTATCATCCACATCCATGATTTTGGGCAACTGCTTGACGTAATGCAAACCAGTAGCGTTCACCATTTCGGTATACATCATAGAGTCTGGAGCATAGCGCCGCACCAACCGCCGGAAAACCAAATCAGTCACACCAGACAGGGGCGACTGCAACACCCGACTGGCAACGGTGACAGTACCGATGCGTAGTGGCTCTGCCAGACGCTGTTTAAGGCTGGGAGAAAGGGTCGCCATAGGATTCACTAGATGGAGCAAGGTGTGGTTTGTGCATGATCTAGTATGACTCACACCCAGGAACACGACAAACCAGAGATTGGCCCTGGGGCGATCGAGATAGCCAGCAAGTTATGATGCAGATGCAGTTCCATCCAGCTAGTTAGGAAGAGGAAGATTATGGAACTTAACCTTGCCCAATTCAGCAAAGCCTGCCGTCCCTATGAGCCGTTGGATGTCAGCAAAGCCGACCAGCGTCCCTATTACATTGATTTGTCCTCTGTCCGGGGTAACAAGATTCTGGAGGCACTGCGACGACCGATCGTTCGGCTATATACCGATGAACCAACCTGCCAACTATTCACCGGACACATTGGCTGCGGTAAATCTACGGAATTGTTGTACTTAAAAGCACTACTAGAAAAGGATGACTTCCATGTGGTGTATATGGAAAGTCGGCGGCATGTGGAGCTAGAGGATGCAGATATCAGTGATATTTTACTAGCGATCGCAGGGCAGGTCAGTGCCAGCTTAGAGGCCAGCGGTATCAACATTAAGCCTTCCTACCTGATGCGACTAATCCAGGAAGTGGTAGAGATTCTGAAAGCACCTGTTGAGATTGAAACCAATGCTAAGTTTTCATTCCTGATTGCTGAAATTACCACCACGACCAAAAGCAGCCCGCAAGTGCGGCCTCGGTTTCGAGAGCATGTAGAACCTCGCACAAAACTGATTCTAGACTCGATTAACAATGAACTGCTGACTCCGGCGATCGCCCAACTAAAGGCTAAGGGCAAACAGGGCTTGGTGGCCATTGTCGATGACCTCGATCGCATTGAAAATCGCCTCCACCCCACAGGTCAACTGCGTCCTGAATACCTGTTTGTTACCCGTGCTGATCAACTGAGTCGCCTCAAGTGCCATGTAATCTATACAATTCCTTTGATACTCACCTTTTCCAATTACATCGAAACTATTCGCAACCGTTTTGGGCAGCCTCAAATCTTGCCAATGGTGCCTGTCACACTGCGGAATGGAAGTCTCTGTGAACCGGGAATAGCGCTATTGCGACAGATGGTCTTGAGTCGAGCTTTTCCCCAAAAGCACCCTGTCAACCGGATGGATTTGGTAACCGAGGTGTTTGACAGCGCAGAAACCCTGGATCGGCTGTGTTGTGTCAGTGGGGGACACGCCCGCAACTTGATGATTTTGCTGTATGAGTGCCTGCGTCGCAGTGATCCGCCCTTTGCCCGATCGCAGTTGGAATCGGTAATCCAGTCCTATCGGAATACCCTGACTACCTCTATTACTACCGATGAGTGGGCATTGCTGCGGCGAGTTGCTCAAGATAAGTCCCTGGCGGGTGAACAGGAGTATGAAACCGCTCTCAAAAGTTTGTATGTATTTGAGTATCAGTATCAGGGCGATCGTTGGTATGACGTGAATCCTGTCTTGCAGGAAGCTCCCCAATTTCAGCAACCATGATTGACCACGATCGCCTCTTCAAAGAACTGCTCACCACCTTCTTTTGGGAATTTATCCAACTATTTTTCCCAGAGGTTGCAGCCTATATGGATCCTGACTCCATCATTTTTCTGGACAAGGAATTGTTTACTGATGTTACTGTGGGCGCGAAGTACGAAACCGATCTGCTGGTACAAGCCAAGTTCCAGAATCATGATGCCTGTTTTCTGGTGCATCTGGAGCATCAAGCTCAGGAACAACCGGGCTTTGACAAGCGTATGTTTCGCTACTTTGCTCGTCTTTATGAGAAGTATGATTTGCCAATTTATCCCATTGCCCTGTTTTCCTACGATGCCCCTCAAAAGCCAAAGCCTCCCGAACCCAGTCACCACTGCGTTCACTTTCCCAATAAGACTGTGCTTGAATTTCACTATGATG
>JANWZG010000219.1 GCA_025054735.1 Cyanobacteriota bacterium
AAACCCGCCCCTGCTGCTACAGGACTTGATGTGATGCAGTCGGTAGAAGTGGGTGGCATTGAGATGGGTTTTCTGACTGATGGCACGCTGTTTTTGACGGGTCGCAGTCTAGCAAAGATTTGTGGTGTGTCAAATAGCACGATTGTCGAATGGACTAATGATAACCCTGGTAAGGGTAATCGCACCCGTGATCGTAAACTAGCAGAGATTCTTACTCGTCGAGGGTTTGAAGGCGATCGGCTGTTTATTCGTGCTCGCTACAAACGCCGCTGGATTACAGCCTTCCCCGATGTAGTCTGTATGGCATTTTTAGAATACTACGCTTGCCACGCAGAAGGACGCTGCACGCCAGAAGCTAAGACCAACTACCGTGTGTTATCTCGGCGATCGCTGCGGGAGTTGCTAGACACGGCTTTACAGCAGCGATCGTAGATTGTTGTTATAGATGTACATGGTTAAGTAGCCAGGTAAGCAACGATCTTAGCTTGTAGGAGAATTGATTTATGTCGTGTACTCCAATTCCCCACGCTATGGCTACAGATAGCTTGTAATAAGGACTTCAGTCCTTTTTAGCTTGCAGGAGAATTGATTTACGTTGTGTACTCTAATTCGCCTACAGATAGCTTGTAGTAAGGACTTAAGTCCTTACTACCAACTTATGGGTTAAGTAGCTAGGCTTTAGAGAATCGGTAATAGTTAGGTATTATGTCTTTTTTAGCTTGCAGGAGAATTGATTTACGTTGTGTACTCTAATTCGCCTACAAATAGCTTGTAGTAAGGACTTAAGTCCTTACTACCAACTTATGGGTTAAGTAGCTAGGCTTTAGAGAATCGGTAATGATTAGGTATTATGTCTTTTGACAATCTATGCAAGCTACTTTCAGAAAAGTATCCCAACCACTTCACGGCTTGGCTAATAGGAGGAGTGCCTGCCAGGGTAGATGTGTTGAAGACTGAACTTGGTATAGAGCCAATTCGGGCTGATTCTGTTACATTTCTCACCCTGAGAAACCGCATTCTGCATTTAGAATTCCAAACTCGCTTAGACTCTGACCCACCCCTACCTCTACGAATGCTAGACTACTGGGTTAGGCTGTATCGCCTTTACCGCCTACCCATTACCCAAATCATTATCTTTCTGACTCCACCACCTGGTAATGAGCCTATTCCTACTAGCTTTAGGGTGGAGACAACTTGTCATGAGTACCGAATTGTCAAAATGTGGGAACAGGATCCTACGATTTTTCTGCAAACAGAGGCACTGTTACCCCTAGCACCCCTTGCTGCTACGAGTAATCCCCAGCAATTGCTTGCCCAAGTTGCCCAGCAGGTGAATGCGATACAATCAAACCAGAAACGACAGGAAGTTTCCAGCTATACCCAAATCCTTGCTGGTTTGAGATTTGAGAAATCTTTGATTCGTCAACTGTTCCAGGAGAATGCCATGCGTGAATCTGTGATTTATCAGGACATTTTGCAACAAGGAGAGCAAAAGGGTCTGCAACGGGGAATAGAGCTAGGGCGGGAAGAAGGACGACTGGAAGGACGACTGGAGGGTCAGGAAAGTGGGGAACGATCGCTGGTCTTGCGCCAACTAACTCGGCGGTTTGGGGAGTTGCCAGAGCCACTAGTAATGACGATCGCCCAGCTTGCCCTCCCTCAGCTAGAATCCCTAGCTGAAGCACTCATAGACTTCACAACTAAACTGGATCTAGTGACGTGGCTGCTCACTCATCGGTTGGGAGAATTGCCCACATCGACCAAATCTCAGTTGCAATCAGCCACAGCTACTCAACTAGAAACATTGGTAACCGCACTACCTACAATCAATAGTCAATCTGACCTAGAAGCACTGTTAAGCCAGAGTCCCCAATAGAGCCATCTCACAAGACTGTTACGCTGTCTGAGGATTGCCTGAAGTGCTCTGTTGTCTAACCTAGCGACGGGTAGCACTAGGGTTGTGATCGTCGGATAGGTGAATGTCTTGGGTTAGCGATTGCGGCTAAGTCTCTCCCGGAAAATATCTGCTTTCAAGCTTCAGTTGATATATCCTCGCTGATCGCACGAGTGCTCATACTCCTACCACATGGCTGGAAACGGCATTACTACAAGTGGTCTGACATGAGTTAATTTCAGATGAGACTAGGGCAACCAGAGTAGTAATGTCGGTGGCAATGATATTCATGATGGTTTCTGAGCTTGGATAACCTGTAGACTACCACCAGCATAGAGGATAGGAGCTTGGCAGTGAAACCCGATCGTCTGCAACAGGTCTATCAGATTGGTTTGTAGCAGTTGCCAGGCTGTATGGGTTTCAAACAGCCACACAAACAACAACAACCCAGGAACAAACAAAGGATTTGTCGGACGATGTAGGTCGATCAACGTAAACCAACCACCCGGCTTAAGGACGCGGTAGACTTCCTGAAGAATGGTCTGCAACTGCTCTGGCTCCATTTCGTGCAGGGCGACGCTGGTATGCACCAAGTCAAACTCATGATCTGCAAAGGGCATTGCCTCTGCCCAAGCTTCAACATAGGTAGCTTGAGGCACCGCTTGACGGGCAGCCTCTAGGGAGCGGGGTGAGGCATCCAAGCCTGTAACGTGATGCGATCGCTCCACCAGAAACCGTGTAGATTGCCCCCAACCACAACATAAATCCAGTACACGAGTATCGGCAGTGATGGTCAACCCTTTGAGCGCTAGTTGCCGGAATCGCGTCTCTCCGCCTACACTTAGGGCCGTCAGCCGAGCGATCGTATCATAGAGCCACTGGTAGCGATAACTCCAGGTACGGAGAATAGTTGCCATAGGTAGCGGTTAACTCTACTGTCCCTTCTTATCTTAGGGGTTAGGGTACTGTCACCAAACACTCACCCCAGAAAATAACTAGATTGTCCTGTTCAGGAATTAACGAAGACTTAAGGATCATGGTTGCGTTTTATCCCTTATTGTGCCAACCATGAAGTGGGACGCACCCCCTCCTTTGGTCTAGAACTGGGTGCTATTACTACAGCTTCAGCGGTAACAAGTACATAGGTAACTTGGCAGTGCTTGGAATCAGAACTGTGCGGCGATCCACAACAGCATCCGCTCTATTGACCCTAATAGTGGCTATAGCCATGGCAGCAACTGCTTGCCAGCAAAGCTCTGGTCAGGTGAATGTAACAAATAACACAGTATCGCCAAGGATGACACCGCTGCCCCAAGACATTTCAGTGGAAGCATACTTTAATCACAATCCGGCGAATCAATACACGGAGCCATACCGCCAAACGGTGCGTCTTGGTGATGATTTAGAGACCATTATTGTTGAAACAATCATGGCTGCACGATCGACGGTTGATGTAGCCGTGCAGGAGTTGCGATCGCCCAAGATTGCCCAAGCTCTGCGCGATCGGCATCAGGCAGGGGTGCGCGTGCGAGTGGTCGTAGAAAATACCTATGCTCGTCCCTGGAGTAGTTTCACACCAGAGGAGGTTGCTAACCTGTCAAAGCGAGAACAGGAGCGCTATCGGGAAGCCCTTCAGTTGCTGGATATGGATGGAGATGAGCAACTGAGTTCTAGGGAAATCAATCAACGGGATGCCCTTGTCATTTTACGAACGGCTGGTGTACCTATAATCGACGACACAGCCGATGGCAGCAGAGGCAGCAACTTGATGCATCACAAATTTGTCGTAGTGGATAATCAACAGGTGATTGTTACATCAGCTAACTTTACAACCAGCGACCTACACGGGGATTTTAGCAAGCCTGCTAGTCGCGGCAATGCCAACAATCTACTGCGGATTGATAGCCAAGAATTAGCTACTCTCTTCACCCAGGAAATGAATCTAATGTGGGGTGATGGCCCTGGAAACAGGCTAAACAGCCGCTTCGGCATCAAAAAGCCCTTTCGTCCAGCACGACAGGTGAGGTTGGGCAATACTCGAATAACAGTACAGTTTTCACCTGTGCGTCGGCAAGTATCCTGGCAGGCCAGCGGCAATGGATTGATTGGCAAAACGTTAGCGATGGCCAATCAGTCAGTGAACCTGGCTCTGTTTGTGTTTTCTGAGCAAACTTTGGCGAATATCCTAGAGCAGCGTCACCAGAATGGTGTGCAGATTAATGCACTGATTGATCCAGGGTTTGCCTATCGCTATTATTCCGACGGCTTAGACATGCTGGGGGTACAGCTTAGTAACAACTGCAAATTTCCTCTGGGTAATCGTCCATGGCAGAACCCCGTGACGACGGTAGGTGTTCCCCGGCTATTACCAGGTGACTTGTTGCACCATAAGATGGCAGTTGTAGACAAGCATGTTGTGATTACCGGATCCCAAAATTGGTCAACGGCTGCTAATTATGGGAATGACGAAACCATCATAGTGGTGGAGAGTCCGCTAGTGGCAGCTCATTATCAGCGGGAGTTTGAACGTCTGTTCGATCGAGCTATTTTAGGAGTGCCCCCTGCCATCAGGCGCAAAATTGAGAAAGACCAACAAGCCTGTCGGAATTTGCGTGCAGAATCTTCTACACTAGGAGTAATGGTAAATACTTCGTAATCTTGTTTAGAACTCATAACATCCAGATATGGCCTTCTTTCGTCAGTATGTCGCTCCGTTAATTGCTGTACTGGGCTTTTTGATAGCGCTGTTCTTCGTTAGTGCGCGTATATTTTTGCCTAGCGACATGGCAGCACCTGCACCTGTTGACACTCCTGCGCAAGTTGCAGCGCCTAGCAATTCCCAGGCTACCCTAGGTGCGCCAGAGATGTCTGCTAGTTTGTCGATGTTGATAAAGGGTGCGCTAATCGACTAAGCCTATCTAGTATGGTGGAATGGTCACTGCCTGGTTATCGCCTCAAACCTGGATCAGGGTTACACCGGGCACTGCTGGTTAAGTTTATGCAGCGTACCTATCAAGAGTTTTCACCCCATGGGGATTTCAACCACATCGCTCAAACCGTAGATTTCTATCTGTCTAAAGATACTCCCCTATGGTGGGTAGAGCCAGAATCAGCCCAGGAGTCAGGACTACCAGGCTTTACCGTTAACCCCATTGCCTGTCTGTGGCTGGGTAATTCCGTTGACCAAGTGCGGGGTGATCGCTACACCCACATCTTCTTACTCTACGTTGTGCCAGAACAGCGTCGTCGTGGCATTGGCACTGCGCTAGTGCGCTATGCTGAAGCCTGGGCACGGGAGCGAGGCGATCGTCAACTAGGACTGCAAGTGTTCCTAGCAAACCAGCCCGCCCTTAAGCTCTACCGACAACTAGGATTTCAAACCCAATCTCTATTGATGATCAAGCCTCTGTAGCGCAATCTGTAGCACCAGTTATTCCGTTGTTGAGTGTCCTATTGTTGACTGGTCTGTTAAGCCCGTAACAGCGGCCAAGTTCATTAGGATCTGATGGCTCTTACAGGTTTGTATCAGTGACTTCAGTCAGCTACGCCAAGTCCTAATACCAATTCTCCAAAAGCTAGCAACATAACCCATCAGTGCATAGAAAGGACTTGAGTTCTGACTACAGGCTATCCGTGTCCATAGTATGGAGAAGAAGTGGTACAACCCCCTTAACAATCGCTCCAAAAACAAACATTGCTGCAAGTGTTCTAGTTATCTTGTGTATTGCTATACCAGGAATTGGTGTCAGTACTATGTAGCAATAGTATCTAATCATTCAGTGTAATCTTGAACCAATGTGTATTCTAAATCACAAGTTATTCCCCGGCAGGTTATTACTAGTAATCATTAGCAATCGTTGCGATCAATTAAGAATTTAAGGAATTTTACTGATTCTTCAGGTAGGTCAGCTATGACAAAGGTGATGACCAAGAAGGGTAGGTATGAGGAATCTTCAACGGTTAGCCCAAGCAGGGCTATGGTTTCTATTGGCACTCGGAATTGTAGTGGGGTTAGCAAACTGGGCATCCCTTACTCAGAGGCAACCACAGCTCACAGCAGCAGTTTTTCAAACTCCTCAGTTTGTTGCGGCTGTAGCTGACCCTAAACTCCCAGACTGGATTCAGCAAATTAGCCCTACTGGAGAAGCTGACTCCCTGGCTCAAATTCGAGTGCGGTTCCAAGAGCCATTGATTCCCATTGAACAGATTGATACCCCTAATCAAAAGGCCATCCTCAGCAAATTTCAGCTTACACCGCCCCTAGCTGGAGAGTTTCGTTTCCTCACACCTCGCATGGTGGGCTTTCAAGCAGCTCAAGCCTTGCCTGCTGCTAGCCGCATTCAAGTCACCCTCAAAGCTGGCTTAGCCGATCTAAAGAACCATCAACTTAGTCAAGATTTGGTCTGGACGTTTACTACCCCTGCGATCGTCCTCTCTAACTTTCCGGGCAAGCCTATTAGTGGTTTCCCAGAAGATGCCTATTACGATGACCAACCCGTTGAGCTGCAACCTAGTTTTCGCATTACTGCCAACGTAGAGCTAGACTTAGGAGATTTGCGTAAGCGACTACAACTCTTGACGACCGATGGCAACAAAACCATTCCCCTCAATATCGTCCCCTATACTGAAGATTCCAATACCCCTCGGACAGAATTT
>JANWZG010000220.1 GCA_025054735.1 Cyanobacteriota bacterium
GGAAAAGTCCTTTGATGTAGGTTACAACGCTGCTACCGATGAGTTTGTTGACATGTTCGAGGCTGGCATCGTTGACCCTGCTAAGGTAACTCGCTCTGCTCTGCAAAATGCTGCATCGATCGCTGGTATGGTGCTAACCACTGAGTGTATTGTTGTAGACAAGCCTGAGCCTAAGGAAGCAGCTCCCGCAAGTAGCGGCGCTGGCATGGGCGGCGACTTCGACTACTAATTTGACTCCCAGCCAACGTAGTGTGAACCAGTCGTTGGCCCTTAGGTCTAGGTAGTCTTGTGTAACCAAGGGGCGTGGGATCATTGATATCCTGCGCCCTTTTTAGTACTTAGGGTTCGTAGTTATGCTCCTGATTACCGACATCCTAGCTAGTTTCCGCATTGCTTACATTGTTGGTAGTACTGTTGGCACTGTGGTGATGGCTAGAGTTCATCCTCAACCTGTAATCGCAAAGCGCAAAATATACCAAAGGGCTTTCATGCCATCTTTCCAGTTGATTTTTTTGCCCTCAGCATAGGTACGTCCATAGTACGAAATTCCTAACTCATAGATGCGCCACCGTTTGGGCTTGGTCACTTTCATGGTGAATTCCACCTCAAAGCCAAAATCATTACAGATGAGTTTGAGGCCATCCATCACTTCACGGCGAAACATTTTGTAGCACACCTCAATATCACTCAAGGTGGTGTCACATAGTAAATCGATCAATCCCGTAATCACCTTATTACCTAATAGGTGGTGGAAGTATAAAACTCGATGGGGATTACCATAAAATCGAGAACCGTACACAACATCGGCCTGCCCTTCAGCAATTAGCCGCCACATGTCGTGCCAATCCCTCGGGTCATATTCCAAATCAGCATCTTGAATAACCAAGACATCACCAGATGCTGCCTGTAATCCCGTCCGTAATGCTCCTCCTTTTCCCAAATTCTTCTGATGAAAAATCACCTTTACCGTAGCAGTAGGAGGTTTTGGCTGACCGTTCAATTCATGGCGATCAACAACTATCAAAGAGCCATCATCATCAATAGCAACCGTCTTTGGGTAATTGCCAACCACATCAAACATAGTTGACAACCAGTCGCGAGTACCATCCCTAGAGCCATCATCAACAATTACAATCTCTTTGTTAACATCTGGCAAAACTGGAATTATCTTGGTGAGGATTACAGGTAGGGTTTCGCGTTCATTGTAGACTGGAATAACGATCGATAGATTGAGCATAAAAATTTTGAATTAAGGAAAACATTAAAGACCAAATTGATGGATTAATTTAGGTCTATTTCAGATTTGTGCTGTCGATCGGGCAGTAGCTGTATGCACCAAATAGCGATTAAAATTACAACTATAACTACAATCAGCAACGATGGTGAAATGTGAGATGGTGTAAATGGCGTATAGGCAGATAAATTACTTCGCAACCAGGTATACAAGGGAATATTAATCCCCTTGATTAAGGCCATGCTCCAAAGGAACAATACCCCACCCGATGTGCCACTAGCCCTAATCTCACTGTTTACAGCCAAAAGTTGCAAGAGAACAGAAAAAATACTAACTGGTAGAACAATCTTCCTCAGCGAAAGTTTCGTAAAGGCAATACCTACAAACACCATGAAACTGGGAATTGTAGGCAAGAGGAAGCGAGGGCCATAATTGTAGCCTTGGGTAGGAGAAGCTGTGTAGCTAATGGTCATGAGTAGATAGACAACTATGATTGACGCAGCCAAGATAAGAAATTGATTTTCCCTAGAGGTTGCTTTCTGGCGCTGCACGATGGCAACTACCATTCCATAAATCCCCAGCAGCAGTAGGGGAGATGTAGTAAACAACCCCAAGTTCACGCCAAACGTGTTATCCCAAAGCCAGTCTAATCTGGGAATGACAAACCACCACTGCTTACCTGGCCCTGTATCTGCCTGTTGAAGATACCCTATGGTAAGAGGATTCCCAAAACATTGATAGTTATAAAACAACAACAGTAAAAACGGTGGAATCCCTCCGATGAGAAATTGCAGCAGCCGATCGATTTGCTTTGTGGCACTGCTCATCCAGAGAAAACCCAGCACAAACGGGTAAATTAAGATACCGATGATATCAGACAGCACCCCCCAGCCATAGGCTAAACCAGCCAGTACAACATACAATGGCGATAGTCCCTTGCGGCTAGATAGTAGCCAGAGCATGACAACGATAGACAACATGAGGGTAGTTTGGTTACCAACTACGTCCGTTGCTAGGGGAAAGTAAAAGGTGCCGAATAAACTCAAGAGTCCAGTTGCTGTGGCAATGCTGATGGAGTTGGTGAATCGGTAGACAATAGCTCCTGTTAAGGCACAACCGATACCAACCAGTGCTCCTAATCCCAATCCATAAGTCAACCATCGCACTACGATCGGCTTCAACTCCGCAGAGAGTGCATAGGTTGTGAATAAACGATTCACGACCACCCTAAAAGGCAGGTATAACAATGCTCCCAAGAAGCTAGTACCCGGCTGAGAGTTAATGTACCAGTGCCCATTAGCTGCTTGAAATAGGTCTGTAGCTGGAGCAAATTGATCGACATCAAACGCCCCATATTCCACAATGCTGAAGGTAAGCATTTCATGTTTACCGACAACAGGTACCGCATACAGTGCAAACAGGATTAAACCGGTAAGAGCGATGGTATAGCTAGGGAAATGCTTCATGGCATGATCCCACAATGATAAAAACTCGTACTATCAAGTTGTTTCGGACAAGCGGATGTAAAACACTAGGTTAGAGACTAGTCCCCAAAGCCGATAGTGAAGCTCGGTAACGTGGGCATGGCTGGGAATCATAGCTAGTACTTCCTTGCGGGTGAGAAGGTTCAGGTTTTCTTCCTTGGCGTAGAAGTCTTTTCCTAACCACCGGAGAATTTGACGAAACCAAGCTGGTGGCAACCAATGCACTAACGGCAAAATGGTGTGGAACTCGATAGGGTACCAACGGTTAGGGGTTGTAATGCAAACTGTATGACCCACTCGACTCAGTTCGCGCACGAACATGCGTTGTTGCTCTCGACTGCCTACATGCTCAATCACGGCTGAACTGAATACCAGGTCAAAGCTTTTGTCAGGAAACGGTAGGCTGAGAGCATTGGCCTGCACATAGGTAAGCCCAGGAAATTCTGTTTCCAAGAAACTTGCATCCTCCAAACCTACGGCAGTAATTTGATGGGGATATGGATACAGTCGTTCAAAGAAATTGCAGTCTTCTCGACGATCGGAAGTCACACCCACATCCAACACTTTAGTTTCTGAAGTTGGAGCAGCTACCTGCATCAACGCCTTAAACATAGCCTTGCGCACCTTCCAAGATAGCTTGCTAACCAGACCGCCCACATCTTCCTGAACGTAGGGACTTTTGGTACCTATTGACTCATTCATGACTCATCTTGCTCGTAAGACTCCAGCTTTTTCATTGACATTGCGGAAATAAACAGTGACGAAAATATTGTGCTAAATCCTAAGATCACTAACGTTGCTCCCAAAGAAGCCCATTCGGGATGGGGTAGCGGTTGCAAATTATCACTGAACCAACGAATAACTAATGTCACCAGAATAAGACTACCCGAAGCAACCATTCCAGCCCCTATGATTAGACCAGTTTCTAAGGTAAACCGCTTGTAAAACCGTTTCAGAATGAGGTTATCTCGATCAAAGCGGCGGCTCCAGGAGTAGGTTTTTGCGTGTAGCCCTAGGCTCAAAATTTCAAAACCAACCACACTAAAAATGGTGGCAAATATACCAGTTACGGCCCCGAACGATCGACCTTCGTACTGCAATAGCCCTGTAATCACCAATAGGTGAATCACCAGCCCTAAAATCAGCAACGTGAAGCCCGGCAGCAAAAACACTTTGTTGGGGCAATACAGCAACATCATCCGCAGGCTACGCCAACCATCTCGTAAGGTACGCAGCTTAGATTCACCTTTGCGAGGATGCAACCGAATAGGAATCTCTGCAACTTTTAACCCAGCTAAACCAGCATTGATAGCTAGTTCTAGGTTAAATTCCATCCCAGGGCTAACCGGATGGATAGCATCATAGGCATGACGGCTAAATCCTCGGAAGCCACAATAAACGTCGGTGTAACGAGTGCCAAACAGTAGGTTTAATAGGGCAGTCAGGGCTGGATTACCAAAGAAACGATGGAGCAAGGGCATGTTTTTCTCCTCGAACCCTTCAATATGTCGGCTACCAGTCACAAAGTCGTAGCCCTGTTGTAGCTTGCCTAAAAACTCAGGAATCAGGGTGAAATCGTAGGTGTCATCAGCATCACCCATGATCAAATAATGTCCTCTAGCTGCAGAAAACCCTTTGATGTAGGCGTTACCATAGCCCCGTAAGGGTTGGTGCACTACACGAGCACCCATGCGCTCGGCAATTTCCACTGATCGATCAGTGGATCCATTATCTGAAACTACAATTTCTCCCTGAATGCCAGCGGTTTGGAATGTACGCTGGATTTTCTCTATGCAAGTGCCGATCGCTGCTTCTTCGTTTAAGCATGGCATCACCACTGACACCAATGGACGATCGTCACCGTCTAATGAAGACTTGCTCGGTAAGTTCTCTAAATCAACAACCATAACTACCCAATGTCTTACGCCAATGCACTTAATCTTCCATACTTGGATTTCAAGCCTTGTTGCCCTGTTGCTAGCCCTGATAGATAGCACCTGAATGGCATCATCATTAACATCACCATTAAGTTAAGTAGTGACGATCTTGAACTGCTTAAGTTCACTAGAGTGCTTAAGTTCACTAGAGCAAACCCGTACAAGTTAATCAGAGAATCTATAGCCAGCAGGTAAGGTCACCAAAATAATGCGAGTGTGCTCATGGGCAGAAGTATATACCTGTTTAAAACTTTCCTGAGCAGCAAGTTTACTGAATACTGGTTGAGGGATGCAATCTCCAGTGCAGATGTTGTCGAAAAACACCCAGATGATAGAGATAGGTTGACTCGTGTAGGCTGTTTGCCAGTAAGAGGGAGTCATATACATGGGCACAAACCAGTTAGCGTTGTTATACACAAAACAAGCAGAGTGCATAAAAACCTGAGCCTGGGGCTGAAGCTGGCGCAATTGCTGAATGCGTGCCAAGGTTTCTTTATGCTCTATAATCACGTCGTTGCTGAAGTAGCGGATTTCTCCTAGGGTTGAGAATAGAGGAAACCCCAAAAAATCCCGTCCTCGATTCATGAGCAGTGCACCTACAGGTCGATAAACCAAGTTATAGGCCAGGAAGATGACAAGCAAGCCAGAGTAACACAGCTTGAGGAACGATCGGTGGCGTCGCAAATCTGCAAGAGTGTGGCTGGCGATCGTGTATAGGACTACGATCGTAGGTAAAATTGCTGGGATGTAGTAACGATAGTCACTCAAGAAATTATAGGAACCAAGCAATGTACAGGCTCCTAGGAACAGTGCTAACATGATGGGTAATATCGCTAACGCTACAAGTAGGCAACGAGTAGCGCTGATGTCTTGGTGGCGAAATCTATTAGCTGTTGCTTGCAGTAGAGCTAGCGGCAACAGAGCAACTGTCACCCAAAACACGATACCAACCAATGGTCTAAAGAAGCCCAGCTTGTCTGCATAGGGTTGAAGATTTGTAATGCCGAAGATTGCTGATATGGTCGGCGCAGAGGTTAGTAGCCTAGGAGCATAGCGAGCAAAGTTCCCAACAATATTTGTCTCAATATAAGGTGGTAACCCACCCACCGCCTGACTTGCCAGCCGATTGTAAAGGGCTATGGCGGCTAGAAACGGTAGGCAAGACAAGATGAAAATGCCAAACAACTGAAGAACTCGGCGAATTTGAAATCGCTCTCGCTGGAGTAACCAGACAAAAATAGTAGGAATTAAGAATAGGGCGGCATAGCGAATGATATAGGTGCATCCAACAAGCAGACCGATCGCCACAATATTCCTGGTTGGAAAGTGATGATCCCTGGTTGGAAGGTGATGCCAATATCTGTTGGATCGCGGCTGAAATAGGAGCAATACAATAAAGGGGATAACAGCCCAGAGAAACAAATCAGTACCAGACCAGATAGGCGTATAGAACAGGGGAAAAATAACGGCTAGGAGCCAATGAATTGGTAGATTCAGAACCCCTACACGCAGAGGACTGGTTAGAAGTTGGCTCAATAATGTTGCCCAACCCCACCAACCCGCCAAGGTTGCGCTACCATACAGTGCTTTTAATGCCAACACCAGCGGAATTTTGAGGCTGAGGAGTGCAGCCATGAGTAGCGATAGGCCAGGAGGCCACCACGTTAAATAGTTAGCAGTGGGCGGTTGGCTAATGTCGGGGTGAAAGGTGCCAAATACCCGGCTAGTTAACCCCAAGCCCTGCACTAGGCGATGGGCTGCCTCTAGTTGAATGGCTTGATCATAGCAACCGATCGTAAAGGCGATGGAGCAACGAGCAGCTACCACCAACAGGGCTGCTCCCATCATCAACCACCATACAGTGGTATTTCGCT
>JANWZG010000221.1 GCA_025054735.1 Cyanobacteriota bacterium
TCGTAGATTTGCAGAAATTCTGGCCCAAAGCGGCGACCTAACTCCATCACTTCCAGCAGGTCAGGGTTTTCGTAGGCCATGTCTGCTTCAGAAAGGTGGCCGAATGCTTCATGGACAAACAATCCTGACAGAATCGGATCAATAACAACAGTGTAAATATTGCCCTTCACTGGTTGCAAGCTTAGGGCATCTACTGCTCGCTGAGCTGCGCTCCGCACTTGATTGTCTAAGCCTAGCAGGTCTTCATAGGCTCGCCGAGATCCTACAGTTTCTCGCCCTGTCTGTACGGTGTCGCCGTTGCGGGCAGTAGCTGCAAATCGCATTTCCATGTCAACCCAGCTTTGTTCTAACATTGTGCCTTCAGAGGTAGCCAAAATCACGCGCTGAGTGCTGTCGCCATAGCGTACTGAGGTAGTTGCGATACGAGCATCGAGACTATGGAGAATGTCTGCATAGTAATCACACAGTTGCTTTTTCTGTTGAATGGGAATTTGACGGGGATCAGTACCTGTGAGGGGAATCGTGCAAGTGTCTTGAATCACAGGAATTGACGCCAGGATGGTTTCGTCGTCTCCTACTAAGCGGGCAGCCGCGATCGCCTCCTCGACGTGGGTTTTCAGGGAAGCCAAACGGCTAAAGCTAGAAAACCCCCATCCCCCCTTATAGCAGGCTCGCACTTGGCCTCCGATGGAAAAATCTTCACTTAAGGTTTCAACACGATCGCCCCTGAGCAAAATATTAGTGCCCTGTGACTCCTCTAAGCGAATTGCTAGATAATCCACCCGATGGCGATAGCGAGTAATCAAGTCTGACAATAGGTTGCTAACATCTGCAAGTTCTGTAGCCATGACAAGCAAATAATCTCTTACCCTGTGGTGTTGAATCTTCTCGTCAGCATAACAATAAAAGTAGCGTGTAAAAGTAGCTTGTATGGTTTTCATCCTTCGTGAAATCACGCTAAGGTTATGCAATGTCTCTGCACGAATTAGCAGGGGGTTGGCATGGTGTCAAAAATTTTGGTATGAACATTACCTCAACAAGCAAGGTACTAATCCAGGGTTGTCTGGAGCCGCTCGCTAGCATTCACATTCCCTTAATGCAGACCTATGGCACGAATTTGGTTGCAGGTGTGAGTCCAGGATCTGGCGGACAAACTATTCACGGTATACCTGTGTTTGACATGGTGGAGCAAGCACGGCCAGTGGTTGGGGACATTGACATCAGCATTCTGTTTAACCACCCCTATCGACTACTAGATGCGGCCCTAGAGGCTATAGCAGCCGGGATTCGCCACATTATCATTGTGACGGAAGGAATGCCGCCGCTAGATGTGGTGCAATTACTGCATAAGGCTGATATGACTGAGACGATCGTGTTAGGGCCAAACTGTCCGGGGTTAATTATGCCAGGACAACTCTTGCTGGGCACCTATCCAACAGCGGTTTATCAGCCAGGTTCCATTGGCATTATCAGTCGCTGTGGTACCTTGACCCATGAGGTAGCTTGGCAGCTAACCCAAGCAGGCTTGGGACAGTCGATCGCCGTGGGTATTGGTAGCGGCGCGATTGTTGGCTCATCCTTTGCCCAATGGCTACAAATTCTCGATGAAGATGACAGTACCGACGCGATTGTCTTGGTGGGTGAAATCAACGGTGAGGGTGAAGATATTGCTGCCCAATATGCCGAAGATATGATTGATAAACCTGTGATTGCCTATCTAGCTGGGCACAGACTGCCCCAAGCAGCTACCTTAGCCCACAGCAATAATGTATTGACCTCTCACCTAGCAGCCTCTCGCTACCCTATCCTGGGGAACGTCACCGTTAGCCCTGTCACCCGTAAACTCGCCGCGCTCAAGCAAGCAGGCATTCCGGTTGCTCAAGATCCGTCAGAAGTTCCAAATTTAGTCAAGGCGGCTCTCGGCGCGACAACGTGACCATAGCGGTTCCTGCAGCCCGTCTATAGGTTCTTGGTAGCAATCCCTTTATAGAAATAGCCAATTACTTCAGGCAAGGTAGGGCAGGGAAAATGTTCCAGGGTAATTTGCTGAAAACAGGTTGCTACGAGGTCATGGATGGCACGATCAAGATGACAACCATCGGCAATTACTCGTTGCAGAGGGGTGAGACGACGCTGCCAAACTTGCACTTTGGGATTGCTGCTAAGGCCGTGCTCGACAAACAAGAACTGCCCACCCGGCCTGAGCACACGATATACTTCGGCAATAGCCTGGTGCACGTTTCGTATACTACACAACGTCCAAGTGCTCACCACACTATCAAAGCTGTTATCAGCCATGGGTAATTGTTCACCATTTAACACCCGATGGTCTACTGTGAGGGATGACTGCTGCACTCGCCGCTGGGCAATACTATGCATTCCAGGGTTAGCATCGATCGCAGTTAAACGCTGCACATGGGGCGGATAGTAGGCCAAATTTAGCCCAGTACCAAAACCGATTTCTAGCACATCACCACGCACATTAGCCAACAGGTCACGGCGATAGTTAGCTAGCTCAGAGCTAGACATCGACCAGTCCATGAGTCGAGGCAAGAGGAACTGTGTATAGAGATTCATGGTGTTTTCATCAGGCTACATAGCGCACCAATACCCCTGGCTCTCGCTGAATGGGCAGAACATCCACAGAGTCCATTTGCACACAATATTCTAGATCTTCGTGGCACTGTAGCCGGAGGAGGCGTTGACCATGACTAGCATAGTGCATTAGCTCCAGCAGACGATCCTTCCACTGAGTGTAGAGCGCGATCGCCCCTACTACTTCGTCGTTGCCAATCATTGCCTCTGGCGGCTGCCCACTTAGCGTTGCAAATGCATAGCTAATGGCTCCTGCACAGATTGTATCCTCCAACGAAAAACTGCCCTCCCAACCTGACCCCACAATCCACACGGTTTCAGGCTGGACAGCAGCCAAGTAGTTCACAACTGCGTGGCGATTAACAAGTGCCGCCGTTAACACGGTAGCGGCTTTTTGAATTCGAGTTAAGCAGCGGGTGCCATTGGTGGTGCTAATAAACAATCGTCGTCCTTTCATCAGTTCTGGTGTGCAGTCTAATGGTGAGTTACCAAGATCACAGCCCTCTACCTTAGAGCCACCCCGCTCCCCTGCCCGAACTCGCTGTTCGGGTGCCCATTGCTCACTAACAGCCATTAACTGCGCCATATCGCTAAAGACCTGTACGGCTTCAGCACCGTGAGCTAGGGCTGTGGCGATCGTTGTGGTTGCCCGCAACACATCTACTGCAATTGCACAATCAGGCCATTTACCCTCAGGCGCTAGTTCCGGCGTGTGGTAGACAAAAACTTTCATATTGCAGGATTGACCTCAGCACAAATTATTAAGACTGATTACGTTGCAACTTACTTTACCATTGTCAGTAGGCAAGCAATGCCTTGGACTTAACTATCACAGCGATAGATTAAGTTCCCGCAATGTTTACTATCGTGTGAGCCTATCAGTTTAACAGTTAGTTCGAACATAAAGGAGTTGATGTCATGGCAAGAACAGCCTCTACGATGTTGGAATTGGGTACTAAGGCTCCCGATTTTCAACTTCCTGATGTAGTGTCTGGTAGCACAGTTTCCTTAGCTACCTATGCGGATAAAAAAGCGCTATTAGTGATGTTTATTTGTTGCCACTGTCCCTACGTAAAGCATGTTCAGACTGAACTGGCCAACCTAGGGAAAGACTACGCTGACAAGGATATTGCGATCGTGGCTATTAGTGCTAACGATGTCGAGAACTATCCTGACGATTCCCCCGAGAAGATGAAAGCGATGGCTACTGAGCTAGGGTTTACCTTCCCCTTCTGCTATGACGAAAGTCAAGAAACGGCTAAGGCTTACACGGCTGCTTGCACTCCAGACTTTTTCTTGTTTAACCGCGATCGCACCTTAGTGTATCGGGGACAGTTGGATGACAGTCGTCCGGGCAATGATATTCCCGTTACGGGCAAAGACCTACGAGCAGCAATCGACAACTTACTAGCCGACCAAGCGATCGATCCCAATCAAAAGCCCAGCATTGGCTGCAACATCAAGTGGAAACCTGGCAACTCCCCTGCCTACTACAGCGCTTAGGCCCATTTAGCCTACGTTCTAGGAAAGCTCATGGTGAGGACTCAAGTCCTCACTATAAAAGCACCCAGTCCTTGCACTTAGCCCTTGACCTAGCGAGAAGAGCCGATGCGCTCACTGAGTTGGCGAATAGTCTGAGCAAAGGCAGCATCACTGGCTTTGAGTTGATTTACCTTTTCACAGCCGTAGAGTACAGTGGTGTGATCCTTACCGCCAAACTCGTCGCCGATTTTAGGCAAGCTTAGATCCGTGTGCTGTCGCATCAGATACATGCCAACTTGCCGTGCTCGGCTAATTTCTTGACGGCGAGAGTTGCCCCGCATGTCTTCGATCGTCACCCCAAATGCCTCCGCCACAATCTCCATTACTGCTCGTGGAGATGCCTCTACTTTTTCCGCAGGTGGGTTCAGCACAGGGGCAATATTTTCGACTGTCATGGGCAAGCCAGAAATCGAAATATATGCCACGGCCCGAATCAGTGCGCCCTCTAGCTCCCGAATGTTGGAGGTATAAGTGGTAGCAATATACTCAATCACATCCCTGGGTAGGCGAATATTCTCGTAGCTAGCTTTCTTTTGCAGAATAGCCATTCGAGTTTCTAAGTCTGGAGGCTGGATATCGGCAATTAGTCCCATAGAAAAGCGAGAGCAAAGGCGCTCTTGCAAGCGAGGAATTTGATTGGGGGGACGATCGGAAGCTAATACCACCTGTTTGCCTGCGGCGTGTAGAGCATTGAAGGTGTGAAAAAATTCTTCTTGGGTATATTCCTTGCCTTCAATGAACTGAATATCGTCAATAATCAACACATCCACAGCGCGATAGTATTCCCGAAAGCTTTCTCGGCAATCGTTGCGGATAGCAGTAATCAACTCATTGGTGAACTGTTCCGTAGAGACATAGGCCACCTTCGCAGTTGGTTGAATCTCTAGGCGATATTGCCCAATTGCCTGCATCAGGTGAGTCTTGCCCAGCCCAACTCCACCGCAGAGAAACAGGGGATTAAACTCCCGCCCTGGAGACTCCGCCACAGCTAGAGAAGCAGCATGGGCCATGCGGTTGTTAGCTCCTACCACGAACCGCGTAAAGGTATACTTGGGATTAAGTTCGGCCTGAGCACGGGGATGTGAGGTGACAGGCACCGGACGCTCCACAACAGGCGGCTGAAATAGGGGGGCACTAGGCTCGCTATCAACATCTTCATCCTCAGCCGTAATCATCTGGATTTGGATCGCATAACCTACTACTTCTGCGGCTGCCTCCAATATGGTTGACATGTAGTTTTTTTGCACCCAGTTACGGACGTAGGAGCTAGAGGTACGCAAGATCAAGCAGTTATCCCGGAACTGCTCAGGAATAGCGGGTCGGATCCATGTTTCTAATGTCGGACGACTTAGCTTTGATCGTAACCTCTCGACGATCTGTTCCCATAGCTGATTGGGAGCACTCTCCACAACAACCTCCACTGCCTGCCCACAAACTACCATAAACGTGATACCACCTTATACTGGGTCAGCATTTATCCGTCCGCTGCCCCGCACGACATCTTTTGCACCACACCTTCTGTAATGCAATCTATCAGTCTATTTCCCTCGACGACAAGCCAACCTTACTGCTGCTGTGATTTAACCCTAGTGACTTAATCATAGGTTAGGGCCTAACCCTTAGTAGCAGAGATTGTAACAATGTTCGATCGACGTGGATCTGACTAACAGTGATTATTACCACTGCAATTGGATGATAAACCAGATTCTGGGAACTGTACTCTACTCTATATAGCGTGACTCTAGCAAGTTCTTTTCAGAAAACACTATGTATAGTTTCCTAACCGTTGCTCAGTCCATAGGACTAGCCTGGGCAACAGGTACCAGCAATAGATACCAGAGAGGCACTTAAACATTGAATCGGAAGAGCATAACATCCCCCTCTTGGACAATATAATCTTTGCCCTCACTCCGCACCAGCCCCTTTTCTCTAGCTGCACTCATGGAGCCAGATGCTACCAAATCGTTGTAGGCAACTGTCTCTGCCCGAATGAAGCCTCGCTCAAAATCTGTATGGATCACACCAGCCGCCTGAGGAGCCGACATCCCCGCCCGAATCGTCCAAGCGCGAGTTTCCTTTGGCCCGGTTGTGAAATAGGTTCGTAAGCCGAGCAAATCATAGGTAGCACGAATCAAAGATTTCAGGCCGCCTTCACTCACACCCAACGACGCTAAAAACTCGGCCCGCTCTTCCGCAGACAAATCAATTAGCTCTGATTCTACCTGGGCTGACACTACCACAACTTGGGATCCTTCTGATGCTGCGATCGCCTTTACCTGCTCAACCCATGTATTTCCAGTTGCTAAGTCATTTTCCAAAACATTAGCTGCGTAGATGACTGATTTACGGGTCAGCAATCCTAACGGCTTAATCAACAGCTCTTCCTC
>JANWZG010000222.1 GCA_025054735.1 Cyanobacteriota bacterium
CAGACTATGGCTCCACAGGCCCACAGCTAGCTCCGCCCCTGCAAACCCCCCAACCAGAAGTAACGCCAGCCATAACAGCCGGACTTTGCGAGCATGGGCAACTGGGTCAATGGAAGTATGTAGGCTACAGGTGCAGTTGGGAGGGTGGTGCATAGGTATTAGGTGTTAGGGGTTAGGTGCTAGGGGTGGAACTGGATGTAGATCTTAATGTCATGGTGGGGGTGAAGCTGGTGATCTGTTGAAACGATGGGATCGAAAAATGTTCCAGCCCCAGGGTTGTAATCGCGCTAGTGCTCGCTCTGGTTCGAGAGTTGCTAAATAGCTTGGCCCTTCTGGCGTTGAGGCCATATCAGCAGACTTGTCTCGAATAGCGCCGATCGTTAGTCCCCAAAAGTGTTTGCTTAGATAAAACAGGGTGTAGCCATGCTGTTCAAGAAACTTACTGACAGGTGTGGGATATTGTCCAAAATCTTCAAACACGATGTCTCTAATCTGCTGGTTACTGACTAACTCACTGGCTCCTTCTAGCACTAATAGTTCATTGCCTTCAACATCGATTTTTACGAGTCCAATATTGCTGATGGCTAGATGGTTTACTAGGTCATCCAATCGCCTGAGTTGAACTGGATAGCTACGATCGGACAATGGGTCTGACGTACCCGATGAGGTTGTCGCAATCGAGGCTAGCCCCCGATTGTAACAAAAGTCGGCTGGAATGTTTAACACAGCCTCGCCATTATGGTTACCCAGGGCTAAGTTTTCGGCGTGCACGTTGCTTAAACCTAGTGATTTCCAACTCTGAACATTGGCTAGCAGTTCTTGGTATAGCTCTGGATGAGGCTCTACAGAAACTATTCGACCAGTTTGGCCTACACGGGCTGCCATCAGGCTAGTCATGTAACCTAGGTTAGCGCCAACATCAATTCCTACATCCCCTGAGTCTAGGAGTCGCCAAATAACTTCACTCACACAGAGGTCAAATACACCAAACCAGCGAATGTGTAGGCCAATAAAGTCCAGGGATCTGACTTGTAATGGCAATCCCCAGGGAAGCAGCACTTGGTCAAAGTCTTCTGTATGGGGGTGTAATTTCTGTAGCACTCGTCGCCAAACTTGAGAGGGGCGAAATAAATACTCAGGGCGGAGATAGTTGGACAAAACCATAGCCTTATATGCAGTTCTATATCTCCAGTTCTACAGCCAATAGTGCTTAACGGCTATTAGGAATGCTCGATCGTTAACGGTGGCAGCAGCAATCACTGCATCACAAACATTTAGGTACCGTTGCTAATGGACATCAGACGACATTCTTCTCTGATTTCTCCGCTCTCATTTCTTGGCAGCCAGTATTGAGTGGTGACTACCGTTGTTAACTTATATCAATCTTTTATCAATCTTTAGATGCCTGCTTCTTACGAATAACTCACGCAGAGTTAACTTACCAGTGATATCTAGTTCCCTACAAGTAACCCTAACGATATTAAGTAGAGCACGTCTGTCTGTAGCTGCAACAGAGCACGTTGCAAACAGCGCACGGCTGGACAATAGCTAGCAAGTTGGTTAGCAAGTTACAGGGAAAATCATAATCTTGCGGACAAAAGACTCTATCCTACAGGAATAATGCTATAGAATTTGCTCAGTTATAGGGGTGCAGTTTTATAGACAGCGTTACCAGGCAGGAGTGTGATTCGGCTGAGGGTTATGAGTACAACTCCCCACTTAGTGCAAGTACAGACGGAAGCAGAGCAGATTGCGCTTATAGAGAGTTTGATCAGCGTTGGCACTGCAATGTTTCGGTGTAGCACAGTGAACGATTTGCTGAACCTCATCCTTTCAACTAGTCGAGAGATCACTTGGAGTGACGCTGGCAGTATTTACTTAGTTGACCAAAGTGACGGCATCCTGAAGTTGTTATTTGAGGTTTCTCAAAATTCCTCAAAGCCAACGCTATCCCTACGATCGTTTGCCATCCCTATTAGCAGCAATAGCTTGGCCGGGTATGTTGCGTCAACAGGCCAAAGTCTAAACTGGCCAGATGTCTATGACTTGCCCCCAGATGTGCCCTATAAGCTTGATCACAGTTTTGATATGGATACATCCTATCGCGCGAGATCAATGCTAGTGTTGCCAATGCAGAATTCCAAGCAAGAAACGCTGGGCGTAATTCAGCTCATTAATCGCAAGCGATCACCCGATGCAGTGATTACACCTGAGAATGTCCATGAGTTAACTCAACCCTATTCACTGCTAGAGGAACGAATTGTGCGATCGCTAGCCTGTCAAGCGGCAGCGGCTATGGAGTTACTGACTATTCGTCAATAATCGCAACTCTTCAAGTTATGCCGTTACTCCCAGCAAAATTCCAGCCAGACCATTGTCACCGCTAAGCGATCGCACTAAGCTTGGTCTTTTCCTAACTCAGCCGATGCTGCGTGAGACTCACTACTACTGATTTCGTCATCAAGGCTAGGCAATTCCAAGCAATATCCAGCACCATAGACAGTCTTGATATAGCGAGGATGCCGGGGATCAGGCTCTAACTTAGTTCTAAGGTGACGCACGTGCACACGAATGGTTTCAATGTCATCGTCTGGGTCATATCCCCAAACTTCCTTAAGGATCTCGCTAGGTGAGACCGTTTGCCCGTGACGTTGCAGAAGGCAATGCAGCAGCTCAAACTCTAGGTGAGTAAGCTTAACAGTTTTGTTGAACCAAATTGCTTCAAAGCGTTCTGGAACCAAGGTCAATGGGCCATGGCTTAGAATCTCGCTGTGCTTTGCTGCTTGGGGAATGCGATCAGTGCGGCGCAATAAGGCCCTAACTCGCGCTAGCATTTCCTGCACTTCAAAGGGCTTCGTTATGTAGTCATCAGCACCTGCATTAAACCCTTCAACCTTATCTTGGGTTTGTCCCAGGGCTGTAAGCATTAGTACTGGAATGTCTGCTGTGCGCTCATCACGGCGGAGGCGTTGACAAATTGTAAAACCATCAACCTTAGGCAGCATCAGATCCAACATGATTAGATCAGGCTGCAACTGAAGTGCTAGGGCTTGGCCCTTAACTCCGTCTTGAGCATAGCTCACGTCATAGCCTGCTAGTTCCAAGTTAACGGAGACTAGCTCTGAAATTGCAGGATCGTCATCGATGAGAAGTATCCGAGGCATCATCAAGACTAAAAGACGCTACACAAAGCTCTGGATGTAATAAATACTGTAATCAGCGTTTACTAGTCCAGTCACACCTAGATTATAGGCGGGGTTTGTAAATATTTCTCAATCAAATACAACTGATAGTAATATTATGTTAATTCTTTGTTGCCTTATGGTATTGGCATACAGGATAGATTATTTAGGCTTATCCTGCAAGGATGTATATCAAATTACTGAGCTAATGCCTTATTCGCAATGCCAAGGCAACGCCTAGAATGACAGACGGCAGTAGCACGACTGTTAACACTAGTCCGTTAGTTGCTGTAATATCCCAGCCTACGAAAGCATATTTAATCGTGATGGACAGCACTCCAGACAGTAACAAGACCTTCAGTATGAACCAAGTTGACGGGCTAGTCATGAGTTCAGTGCTCTATGTAATGCAGGTTATGTTGGCAACAACGGCAGAAGTAATGTTACGAAGTAATAGACCAGTGGTGCTGTGAAAACGTAACTATCTGCCCGATCGAGGATGCCTCCATGACCGGGGATCAATTGCCCAGAGTCTTTTACGCCTGCATCTCGTTTCATCATCGATTCTGTTAAATCACCCAACAGACTGGCAATGCCAATGATCAGTCCTAAAGCTACACCAGAAAAAGGAATCCCTGGCCATCCTAAGTACCAACTGCCAATGACTCCAACAATGATGCTGGCCGTAACACCAAAAATAGCTCCTTCCACAGTTTTTTTGGGACTAATGGCTGATAGGCTAGTGCGTCCTAGCCACTTACCAAAGAGATAGGCACTAATGTCGGCAGCCCAGATGCAACCAAATGCTAGGAGGGTTGCTGTTAGCCCTAGAGGTAAGTCTTGAGGATGAGTCCACGTAGTTGGAAAGAAGCCACCAAAGGGCAAATTGCTGTACTGAGAGCTTTCTAGCGATCGCAAGCGCACCCAGTAGCTAGGCAAATAGCCACCATAGAAGAGTCCTAGGATGGAGGTAGCAATATCAGCAATAGTGGCCAGTTTGGGCTGGAAGAGTAAGTAGAAACAGATACAGGTGCCAGCTACGGGCAGCACAGCATCTGCTAAGTCTACGGAAACAGTGCAGATGATCAACAAGGCCTGACTCACAGCCAAGGTAGTTTTGGCAGCAGGAGCAATGCCCTTAGCATGGGCGAGTTGAAAATATTCCATCTGCCCTAAATAAACAATGATGCCAAAGGGCACTGTGAAATACCAACCCCCTAGTAGAATCATTGCCAACGCTAAGGCGATCGCTACGATAGCGCTAATAATCCGTGTCCAAGGCACTCCGCCGATTGTTCCAGTCAGCCACAACATAGGTTTAGGTAAAAAAAATAACAGTCAGATCAACCTCAGCAATTTAGTTACGAGCGTGCACGGTTGGTATGTCTTAAAGCAAGGCACCATCGCAGTGTAGAGTATTGGTGTCAACCCAGTGCACCAAATTAAGCAAGAGACACTGAAACTGTGCAACATTAGGGCTAGTTAAGGACTAAAGGCTAATCGCCTAACAAAAAGACGTACCCTTGTCATCTCTCCACGCTTACAGTGCTGTTAAACTCACCAGTTACAGATACCAACTGCGATACCCATGGTAGTCACAGCACTACGTTTACTCATTCACACCTAATTCTAAGTATGAAGTCTTTTACCAAGGAGAGGATAGGAAATCACAGGACTTGATGGCGCTCTACACGGCTAAGGGGAAAGACACTTGTATGGAAGGGAGAGGCTCTATTGCTTCTGCTATCGGTTGAATGTGACATCTACAAACCAAGAGTGAATTGTTCACGTTACACGAGTAGCATAACCGTTTCTTAATCTAATTTTTCACCACTGAGCACAAAAATTGGATCCAAAGCTGCAAAGGTCTGATGGGTACCTTTGCGTTCTAGACGGTTAACTGCAGATTGCACAACTTCGACATTGCGCACATGAAGCTCGGCAAAGCTTTCTGAAATTTTGTACAAATTTTCCAAGTTACTGGCAGTGGCAACGATGCGTCCCCCAGAGCGCAAGTGCTGCCAGACTTCTTGCAATACATCTTTGATGGGTCGTCCGCCCTCGATGCAAACACAGTCAGGCGGCGCGGGTAGTTCTTTCAGACAGTCAGGAGCACTGCCTTCGACAACCCTAACGTTGGTAACTCCAAAGCGATCGCAGTTGCGGCGAATCAGTGCTGCCACTTCTTCATCACGTTCAACAGCAACAATTTGTCCGCGGGGGCAGAGTAGCCCAACTTCTACCGGAATGGTACCTGTGCCCGCCCCAATGTCCCACAACAACGCATTTGCCCGCAGCCTGAGTTGTGACAAGATCAGCAGTCGGATTTCGCGTTTGCTGAGAGGGATGCCGGGTAATCGCTCAAACAGGTCGTCAGAGATGCCGGGCGTGACATATTGCCACAGTTGGGAAGACGAGGACATGGAAGCACTATAACAAGTTAGGATCTGGCTAGAAACTCAGCGTGATAGGTTTCTGGAGTATTCAGGTCAAGAAAAATATCGGTACTGTTTACCTCTATTGTGTGCACAGCCGCAGAAAATTCGTGCAGAATTTGGCGTAACCCCAGGGTATCTTCTCGAATCGCGGTGAGGTTTGGCAATAGACAGTGGGAAAAGAGTGGTGGATGCCCTCGACGATCGCGACAAACAGGCACCGTAATCGAGGCATAACCATGGGCATTATGGGCATCGAGAATAGTTTGGTAAATCCAGGCTGGACGAGGTTGATCCACAGCGGAAATGAAGAGACTGTCTACATTGCCGGATAGGGCAGCTAGTCCCAGCAAAATTGAGCTAGTTTTGCCGTGATGGGGATAAGGGTTGACAACAATAGTGCAGGTAGTTAGAACCTGCGTCCATTCACTCACATTGTGAGTGCCCAAGACGACGATCGGTAAAATGCCTGCTTGGGTAAGCTGCTCTACCTGATAAATCAAGAGTGGTTTGCCCCCAATCCACGGTAATGAGGCTTTGCACCTGCCCATGCGTGTCGATAGCCCTGCTGCCAGAATAATGCTGTAGCACTGAGTAGCCATACCAATGGCAAAAATTGGTTCGTTAGGACAAATTGATTGCTGTTAGGGCCTGTAATGAAAACCTAAGTCCTCACTACCAACGGTCTAACTAGATTATGTATTGCTATAGGTGTGATTCGATAATCGATAAGGTAGTGATAAGGAAATGATGACTTAAGGGGAGGTCAAGGAGTGCTATCCTCCTTCTGGGAACGTCCCCTACACCCCCTTCCCAGAAAATCATTACCTCTTTAAGGAACTATCATCGATAAAGATTAACCCTAGCCAGCGCTGACCTT
>JANWZG010000223.1 GCA_025054735.1 Cyanobacteriota bacterium
GCATAGGCAAGGGGACGTGCTATCACGTACAGGTCATCACTGTTCCAACTGGGCAGAACATCCTGCACACAGGCAATTAAGCGATCAGCTAGGGAGAGATTGGCATTAACTGTTGCCTGGACGCGCTGCACAATGTGATTCAACAAGTCGTCGGGCAAACAATTGGTAATGCAGGACGACAGCGATCGGGTCATCCATAGTTGGTGGCAATGGTTAGCCAACGCTTTAGCTTGCCGCTCTAGCTCATTACTATCCCACCCTTCCCAGGCAGCATATTGGTCTAGCAACTCTAAGTATGGGTCTGCATTAGGGCTAGTTGCATTCCAGGGATAAGTGATCGGCTCTGGGGACGCATGGCTTGCTGTACTGATGGCTAGCAACGTATGGCAAAATTCAGACTCAACCTGGTTAGCCAGTTGCGAATCAGCTCTCTCCTTAATAGAGACTTGCTGGGTAGACACATGTTCAGAGTGAATAGGGTTGCTTGACATCATGCGGCTCCTGAGGCATCAAGGGATTTTGGATACAAGTACATACAACCCTAGCCAGAGCGGTTCCGCAAGATTTGTAACGTAATTAGCCATTTTGTCCTATTGTCTTAGGCAATCGTCTCAGGCATCAGGGTTAACTGGCACATCCACTAGAAACTCTAGTGTTTGCCCTTGAGAACTTCCGAATTTTAACCTGGTTCCTGAACGCAACGGTATTTCTTGATGATGAATTTTCTGCCAATCATCGCCGTTCAGCATCAGGGTACCGTAGCGAGAAAAGTCTCGCAGGAAGTAGCAACTATTTGTCTCACTGTCGGCTTGAACATCGCGATAGAAGATTTCAGCGTGCTTTTGCGACACCCACTGTTCTTGAATCACGAGATCGTTTTCTAGCTTGCGCCCAACTCGCATCATGCCCCCTTGAATTGGCCATACCTTGTCCTGAGACTCTAGTAGACGTAGGTATGCCGTTGGCAGCTTGCGTCGTACTTGTGTGGGAGAGTTGCGTGGCAACTCAGTTTTGCCTTCTTCCAAGGGCTTAAGCAATTCTCCGTTGAACTCTGGGTGCATGTAAAGGACAGGGAGAGTCCAAGCAGGCTGGTTAAATTTATACAGAGTGAGGAGATGTTGGCGGGCGATCGCAACAGCTTGGTCAATCGACAACCGCTCTGCTAACTTTTGAGAGAGTTTTTGAATAAAACTTAGGGCTTCATGGTCAGCGATCGAATCTCGCATTCCCAAGACCGCAGGCACCCCATGGTGAATCAACACCTCAGCTAAGCTGCTGCGTGGAATTGCTTGCTGACCATCTTGATCGGGTTGAGCACTCCAACATGCATTGAAGACAGCCAAGGTAACGCGACAGCGCGTGAGCACTTGTGCCAATTCTGTCCCACTCATAGCCACATCAGGACAGAGCAACAACAGCCCTCCATTGGGAGCAGGTTTACCGTGCCCTGCATAAAACATAACGTTATAGTCTCCCCGTTCTAGGCACGCAATCAACTCTGCTGGTGTTGGTTGTACGAGTGTATCCACATGGCAAGGGGTGCGAGCAGTCACTACAGAATCAACATCCAGCATTTGGCTAGAGGTACGCATGACTTGGGCTAGGATGTCAGCTTCTTTTTCTAACTTCAGTCTACTAGTCTCTGCTTTTACGCCAGAGTCAGTATCTTCTCCTAGTACCAGTAAAATTCGCAGGAACTGGTTAGCTAGCTGGGAGGGTAAAGGGTCTACGTCGCTAGTCGTGCGACTAAACAACAACTGCTCACTGAGAGAGATTGCTTGCTTGCCTGCTTGGGGTTGCATGATTTCCCAAGGTAGGCCCACCAAATTGGGATCGCGAATTTCTAGCCGCAGACGCAAGGGTTTGGATTGCCCCATGGCAATGCCAGCACTTTGATTGAGGCTGCTCTGGATTGCCCCATCAAATAGCCACTGCCACAGGCTAATCCCTAAATGTTGCATAAGGCGACTGGTTTTAGAGCCACCAGTTTGCTCTACCTCTAATGAAGGAAGAGGCAAGGGAGAGGTAGCCGCAGCTACACTAGGGACAGGTGGCAGGCCTCGGAGGGCAAACATTTCTTGCCATGCCTGCCAAAGTTGATTCAGTTCGTGAGACCAGATGCAGTCATGGTGAACATAACCTCCTGGATAGGGGGCGTTAATCACCCAAACGGCATAGTGATTGGTTCCAGATGCCTTTAATTGGTCGATCGCTAAGCTAAGGCAAAGGTTTTCAGGAGCAACCATGTCGCTGCAAGCATTCCAATAGGTTTGGTGGTAACGGCGTGTCTACCAGTCTATCGAAGAACGGGGGGGTTGCGGAATTTAGCCGGAATGTCCTGCAATCCGTCCATTTAGCCCAGACCAGTTTAGCCCATAATATTACTGATATTGCCGTCCACGCCATCGTTTAGGTGTTTGCAGCGAGGAAAGAGTAATGCGCAGCCAAGCCAGAGGATCGGATAAGGGTGAGAGCCAGAACGTCCACGATTGTCGAGCTTGGGTAAAGTCATAGGCGGGGGCGATCGCAACTAACAGCAGAGTGCGTACAAGCACCAAAAAGCTATTTAACCCAACATTGGCTAACAGTACAGGATTGCCATAACCGAGTAGCAACAGGGTTGTAGAGATTGCCAGCATGGGCAACGGTAACCCCTGTACTGCCAACAGAAACCAGATGTCACCCCAAATTTGGGCACGGGTACTGGCATCCTTTAAGTCGAGGGAGCGGCCCCACTCACGCCATGTTTCCATTGCCCCCTCGTACATTCTCACCTGGATTAGGTTGCGTCCATCCAAAAAACCAACCTTTGCTCCCTGACTAGCAGCATAGCGAGCGAGGGTGACATCATCACAAAACGAGCGACGGGCACTGCTGTAGCCATCAAGGCTTTCCAAGAGCGATCGCCGCACTAAAAAGCATTGTCCGTTTGCCATCACCCGTGATGGATCCGAATTGGTGCCGCTGGGGCCAAACCGATAGACTAACGTCATTAACAGTGAAGGTTGCAGCCAAAATTCACCCAAATTCTTGAGAATAAATTGGGGGGCTAAGGATAGGAGATCGTACTGTTGTTGCTGAGCCGTGTGAATGATGCTAGCGACTAGGCCCGGACGCGGTTGTGTGTCAGCATCTATGCCCAAAATCCAATGACTGTCTGGAGAGCTGTGGAGGAACCCGTTATGCAGCGCCCAAGGACGACCAACCCAATCTGCTGGTAATGGATCATCGTTGATCAGACGAAAGCGGGAATCGCACTGAGCTGCTGCTTTCACTAGGTCAGGGGTGCCATCTTGCGAGTAGCTATCCACGATAATAATTTCACGCACCTCATGGCCCTGCTGTGCTAGCCCTTGCAGACAGGGTGTGATGCGATTAGCTTCATTCAAAGTAGGAACGATGATCGACACAGTGCCAGCCGTATCTGGAGACGACGGAACCGGTACCAACGGTGGATAGCGTCCTGGGCCTTTAACTAAGCGCGTTAAGAGAATAGCAACGGCTGGAACTTGAATTGTTAATGAAGTTAACGCTAGCGCGCTCCAAATCAAAACTAAATTGTTAGCCACGTTAACCATGCGCTAATCGCTTACCGGCGAGGGAACGGGCAGGTCAGCATTCGAGGCAACGGCTGACTGCACAGATTGCACTTGAGCAGGCTGTGGTAACAATAGCGATGACACCGAGGCGCTCGTCGCTCCTGGTTGGGCTGCCCGCCAGAGCACTATAGCAGGTAGCAAGCCAAGAGCAGTTGCCAGAATGCAGGGAACCCAAATGCCTGCCGAGAGGGTAATGGTGGCACCAAAGACGAAGTTGACTAGGTAAATTCCCAAGGGCAGGAGCAAGTCCGATCGCTTAATTGGCAGCGGTTCACGTCCCCAAAATAAGGATGCTACGGTCATAAACAGCACTCCCGTGCCCATCCAGCCAGCAAAGTTCTGGTAAGGCATTCCATAAAAGGCTCCGGGTTGCCTCCATTCCCAAAAGCGGATGGCATCTTGGCTCATGGCGAAGTCCAAAACAATGTCCCAAGCAGTGAGCAGAACTGCTCCAAGGGCGATCGCCGCGACTTGGCGTACCCATACATTAACGGTTTTGAATCGAGATTCCAGCCCAACACGGGCCAACACATAGGCCGAAAATCCTAGATAGAACCAAGACAGTGGAATGGTGAAGGGGACTAACCCTGCGATTTTGTAGCCTAGACCATCAAGGTAACCATAGTGTCCAAAGGGAAAACCCGTACTAGTCCCCAGCAGTTCACTTCCCAGGGAGAGAAATACAGCAGGCAAAAGAAATGTAAGGCAACGTTTCAGCCCCAATAGACGGTAGGCATACACTGCTGCTGCGATCGCGCCCAGAATCATGTAGGTTGCACCACCTGCCGTCATGCCCCACCGAAACAGCACTTGACCGACGCTAGACAATGAGACTATGAAATCGGGCCGGGGCAACACGAACAACAACCCACCCAGTCCAAATGCCATAGCAGCCACATGTCCACCAAGGCAGGCGCGCTCGACGATCGCCAAATGCTTCATACAGACTCCCCGAAAGTAAATTGACAACTCACAACAGCTTGTTCATAAGTCTACACAATTTTATTTATAAAATGTTTACAAAATTAGGTTGCAGTAGTCACCGTTTAGCAACGAATTTCTCCTAGGTTTGATAGCGTTGCTAAGAGCAGGTCAAACGTTCAAAACTAGCGCGGGTAGCAATAGCTGATGCCTGTAGTGCATCTAGTTCAGCTTTGGTTAGGTCTAGTTCTACAATCTGCTCAATGCCAGAGCCTCCCAACCGACAGGGCACACCAATAAATAGGTCGTTAAGGCCATACTCGCCTTGTAGGTAGGCAGAAATGGGCAACAGACTAGATTGATTATGAAGAATAGCTTCTACCATGCGACAGGCAGAAGAGGCTGGAGCGTAAAAAGCTCCGCCAGTTTTCAACAGTTGCACAACTTCAGCGCCGCCATCACGGGTGCGGGCAACTAGCCGCTCGATCGTCGCCGCATCCATCAACTCTGTGATTGGCACGCCGTTAACTGTGGAATAGCGTGGCAAGGGCACCATCTGGTCACCATGGCCACCTAGAACGAGGGTGGTGACAGAGCGAACAGACACGCCTAGTTCCCAAGCAATGAAGCGTTGGAAGCGGGCAGAGTCTAGTATTCCCGCCATACCCATTACCCGGTGCGCAGGCAGGCCACTAACTTGCCATGCCACATGCGCCATGACATCCAGGGGATTGGTAATGATAATCAGCAAAGCATTGGGGGACTGGGCGATCGCCCGTTGGGTGGCTTGGGTGACGATCGGTGCGTTGGTCACAGCTAAATCATCGCGGGTCATGCCAGGTTTGCGGGGCAGGCCAGCAGCAATGATCACAATATCCGACCCTGCTGTATCAGCGTAGTCATTAGTGCCGATAATGCGGCGATCGTGCCCTTCCAGACCACTAGCCTCCATCAAATCTAGGGCTAGTCCCTGAGGACGGCCTTCAACAATATCCAATAGAACAACATCCGCTAGATTTTTCTCTAGGATGCGTTGCGCCAGGGCACTGCCCACATTACCGCTGCCAATAAGGGTAACTTGGGGCGATCGAGATACCCTAGCATCTACTGTAGTCATCAACCCTTACCCTACCTTTTGCAGTTGGTCAATCCGCAACCAGATATTAGGGGTGGGTACATGGCCAAACTTCACTAGGGCATAGTCATCGCGTAAATCTACCACTTCACCCTTGGTTTCAAACAGATAGGGGGGAAAACGCTTATCACTGGCAGTTGCTTCTAAGCTATTAACTAGCTTTTCACGCACTGCTGATACTAGGTCTCCTCGCTTCAGAGTCATCGGCTTACTCCGCTGTACAATCATTACGCTTTTCAAGCATACTCTCAAATCGATAACACTAGTAGAGTTAGACGATAAGAGCAGACCGTGACATGTCATGAGTATCACCTATACTAGTGTTTTAGGTGAAAAGACTATACTAGAAATCTCTGGAAACAGGAGTGGTTGCAACCAATGGCACAGACTATGGACTCTACCATGACTCAATCGGTGACTCGATCAGCATCCCCAGCCCCTGCCCGTGGAATTCAAATGACTGATTCAGCTCTGCGGCAGGTGTTAGCGTTGCGAGAAAAGCAAGGCAGCGATCTCTGCTTACGGGTTGGTGTACGCCAAGGGGGATGTTCTGGTATGTCTTACACGATGGACTTTGAGAAGTTGGAGAACATTAAGCCTGAGGATGAAACCTTTGATTATGATGGCTTTACAGTAGTGTGCGATCGTAAGAGCCTGCTCTACCTTTATGGGCTGGTGTTGGACTACAGTGAAGCCATGATTGGCGGCGGATTCCAATTCACGAATCCCAATGCTAGCCAGACGTGTGGTTGTGGCAAGTCTTTTTCAGCCTAGCCCATGAGTAACTTATCATTAGCATGTGGACATCCCTGATTCAGGCTGATACAGACACTCTGCGTC
>JANWZG010000224.1 GCA_025054735.1 Cyanobacteriota bacterium
AGGCTGAACCCACGGTTTCCCAGAGGGGAGCACCAAACCCTTGAGTTAACAACAAATCCCCTAGCACAATACCAGGTAAAGCCATGTGATTTGTTAGAAAACCACTGGCAAAGGCTACCCCAGCCGGTAGCCACAGGGGCAAAGCATCCCCACGATCAAGGCTGAGTAGCGCATAGGACAGAGTTGCAGCCTCTAGGTAGGCCATCACAGCAATAGCAGTCGTGACCAGAAACCGCCATGACCATAGTCGCTGAGCTATCAACTGCCAGACTGACAAAACCACATTTATCAAGCGATGCTTAAAAACTAACTGTTCATATTTACTCTCGTACCCTAGCAAGTTTACTAATGTATCGAATCATCCAGTTGGGTGACTGCAAGCACGATTTATGGTTGGGTACGATCGAATACGCTAACGAACTAGCCCCCAGATAAACAAATTAGCCTTTACATGATGAGTGATAGGCGACCCAATGTACCGCGAGATGTCATTAAACTTCTCAATAGGGAGAGCTACTCCAGTTGTTTTCAGCTAATTGAAGCACCATGGCTTGCCACTAAAGCCATGTATCCACGACCAACCAGCAAGCCTCTTAACAGTTAATGCCCTATGCCGCTATCTAACCTTGATTCACCTAATCTCAAAGTCCTAATCGTTGAAGACGATTCCATGATGCAATTAGGGCTAGAGCAGGTGTTGTCTGATTATCCTCAAATCTCGATCGTAGGATACGCCGAAGATGGGTATCGCGCTGTGCAGATGGTGCAGCAACTGAGGCCAGACCTAGTAGTAATGGATATTGGGTTGCCACGCTTAGACGGCATTGCTGCAACCGAACAAATTAAGCAAGCGTTCCCAACAACAACTGTGGTCATCCTTACCTCTCACACTGCGGAGACCGAGATCTTAGCGGCGCTCTCTGTCGGTGCTGATGCCTACTGTGTCAAGGGCACAAACGTTGAGCACCTGCTAGCTGCGATCGAAGCAGCCCAGTTGGGCGCACTCTATCTTGACCCACAAATTGCTCGAGTTGTGGTTAATAATCTTAAACCACCCGCCCGTGACACAAACGTTGCTAACCTGTCGCAACGGGAAATGGAAATTCTTAGATTAATAGTCGATGGACTCAGCAACACAGAGATTGCCAACAAACTTCACCTTAGCCCTAATACCATCAAGACCCATGTCAAGGGGATTATGAACAAGCTGGCAGTAGACGATCGCGTGCAAGCAGCCGTGATAGCCTTACGATCTGGCTTGGTATGAATGCTAATCCCCGCTAGATGCAAGGATGGAATCATGTCAGAATAAATAAATGTAAATCATTCTTAAGTTGTTGGTTTTACGGACACCATTGCTAGCTGTTCTTAAACTCCTACGAGACACGATTATCAATTGGTGGGCGAAGTTCACCCTCCAGACTAAGCTCATGGCGGTTGCTACCCTTGTGGTGTCACTGTTGATGAGCGGGCTAACATTTTGGGCAGTGAACACAATCCAGCAGGATGCCCGTCTCAACGATACTCGCTTTGGACGGGATCTAGGGTTGTTGCTAGCAGCCAACGTAGCCCCTCTGGTCGGCGAAAACAACCGCACAGAACTGGCGCGATTTTCCCATCGGTTTTACAGCAGCACCTCTAGCATTCGTTACATGCTCTATGCTGATGCCGATGGCGAGATTTTCTTTGGCATTCCCTTCTCTGAGTCTGAGGTAAAAACTTCCCTAACGTTACGCCGTCGCATTCAATTGCCAGAGAATTATGCCGAAAATAGTGAACTGCCCATGGTGCGCCAGCACCGAACGCCCGATGGAGAAGTTACCGATGTATTTGTGCCCCTGATTCAAGATGGCAAGTACTTAGGTGTATTAGCGATCGGCATTAACCCCAATCCCACCGTTGTCACATCATCTGGACTAACCCGTGACGTTACCATTGCCGTATTTGTCTCCATTTGGGTGATGGTTGTCTTAGGAGCTGTATTCAATGCCCTCACCATCACCAAGCCCATTAAGGAACTATTGATGGGAGTAAAAAACATTGCAGCGGGCAACTTTAAGCAGCGAATAGATTTACCCCTCGGTGGCGAACTAGGCGAGTTAATCCTTAGCTTTAACGACATGGCAGAGCGTCTAGAGCGCTACGAAGAACAGAATATTGAAGAACTGACGGCTGAAAAGGCCAAGCTAGACACCCTTGTATCTACGATTGCTGACGGTGCTGTGTTGCTTGATCCCAATCTGCGGATTGTGTTGGTGAACCCAATTGCTCGCCGAATTTTCGGCTGGGAAAACAAGCCCCTCATTGGGGACAATATCCTCTACAATCTGCCTGGTTCGGTAGCAGTTGCTCTTACGCGCCCGCTGTATCAGCTTACCCGTGGCGAAGTTCCAACGCTAACATTAGCAACAAACTCTACGGATGAGCATTCATCGACCCCTGTAGACTCAAAGCCTGCCCACTATGCTGACTCTGATTCCCACCTTCCCGTTGAATTAGCAGACGCTAGTGCCCATGGGGATGAGCAGACAGCCCTTGATCGCAGCCATGTTGACCTAAAGCATCTGGATGCTGTGCACCATACCCGTGACCATACCCACGACGATCGGGAAGGTTTGGAGTATCGCCTAACCCTGAGCGAACCCATTAATCGCACGGTGCGCATTTTGTTGACAACCGTGTATGACTCTGCCCGAGAAAATCTAAAGGGCATTGCCATGACTATTCAGGATATCACTCGTGAAGCTGAGCTAAACGAGGCCAAGAGCCAATTCATTAGTAACGTATCCCACGAACTGCGCACACCGCTGTTCAATATCAAGTCATTTATTGAAACCCTGCATGAGTTTGGGGATGAACTCAGCGAGGCTGAGCGACGGGAATTTTTGGAAACAGCTAACCATGAGACCGATCGCCTCACCCGCCTAGTCAACGATGTATTAGACCTATCCAAGCTGGAATCTAACAAGCGCTACCACTTCAATGGTGTGGATTTGGCTCAGATTATTGAGCAAACCCTACGTACCTATCAGTTGAATGCTAAGGACAAAGGTATTAACCTTATTCATGCCGTTGATCCCCAACTGCCCCTTGTGCTGGGCAACTATGATTTACTTCTGCAAGTCTTTACAAACTTAGTGGGGAATGCATTGAAATTTACTGAGCCTGGCGGCACAGTCCTGGTGAGGGCCTATTTGTTGGATGCCACTACCTCTCTCTATCAAAAGCCCACTCTCCTGGGACAGGTAGAAACTGGCAACACGTTAAATTCTCCCTGTGTGCCAATAACGCCACCCCAAGACCAGTGGTTACCAGCAGCCTCCGATCGCGACACGCTATCCCATCAGAACTGGGTTACTAGGGTAGAAGTCTCTGATACTGGCATTGGAATTGACAGCGAAGATCAAGAAGCTATCTTTGATCGCTTCTTCCGAGTCGAAAATCGAGTACATACGTTAGAAGGGACTGGTCTAGGACTGTCGATCGTTCGCAATATCGTAGAAAAACACCAGAGCCGAGTTCACCTGGTTAGTGCTGTTGGTGTAGGTACTACCTTCTGGTTTGATCTGCCGCTGTACAAGCCAGAGCCTCTGCCCGACAACCCCAACTTACCGGTCGATGACAGTGCCCCTGCTCACGACCCTCAAGTAATTACTCCGTAAGACCTAGGCTACTGACAAGCACTATTTCATGTCTAAAGACTGTCCCCTGTTCCCTCTTCCTTACTACGTCAGTTGCTCCGACCGCAAGGGTGCCCCGTATCCCGGTTTGATCACCAGTGCTTCGGTCATAGAGTGACGCAGTAACTCATGGGCACCAACATGGTAGAAATGGGAATACAAGCGAATATCCATATCCTGCCAACAATCGTGGATATGAGCATTACGCCGATATTGGTTTTCTAGCCACATGGATAGGGCATAGCCACCAGCCAGTGATCGGGTTTGGGCTGCCAGTCGGACAGCATCCATCGAAGTCCATGTATTGTAATAGTCTGTATGCCGTCCAATGTACGGTGGATCCAGGTAAACAAAGTCAGTTGCTTGCACATCGGCAAAAATTTCGTCCCAGCTTGCCACTCGCAACTCCCAGTCGCTACCTTGCATCTGTTGCTGAACCCAGGCCACTTGGTTACAGATTTTGGTGATGTACGCTGGGGTAAACCGATGAGGCTTGCGACAAAAGGGAACATTGAACTGGCCTTGACGGTTAAACCGCATAACCCCATTGAAACAAGCTCGGTTTAGAAATAGGAAATCTAAGGACGACCCATGCTGGTTAAAGCGATCGCGCACTCGATAGTAATGCTGGGCACCGTCAGCAGCTAACTGGCTGCCCTCATAGGTGAGAAAATGGCGTACCCGGTCGGCTGTAATTTCCCCCTGTTGGATAGCTTGGTAGAAACGGATAATGTGATGATTGGTATCAGATAAGAGCGCTCGCTGAGGTGCAAGGTTAAACGCCACCACACCAGACCCCAAAAATGGCTCTACCCAACGGCTAGCACCTGTTTTCTGCCACTGAAGATTCTCTCGAATGAAGGCCACAAGTTTGGTTTTAATCCCCTGGCACTTGATGGGAGGAACCCGTACCCGATCACTTCCCTTCACAATAGCCCTGCTGACTCATATAACCGCCGCAAGACGGCCATGATCTTGGTGCCATATTGCAAATCGGCTGACCAGCGACCACTAAGTTGATCTAACAATGGCGCGATCGCCCGTGTCACAAATCGAAAGCGCGGATCCACTAGCTCTTGTACTAATGGTTCATTGCTAGCGTATGCCTTCAAGTGCTGAATCTGTGCCCGTACCCCTAGACGAGCGCTAGGAAACACGGCCAATTCGTTACCACCCGCCGCAGCTCCCAAGCTGGCAAAATTATTTTGGCTGGGTCTCAGGTTATTGGTGCCAAACCGCAGGAAGTTGGTTTCTACGCACATTTGACAGAAGGCAATGTCATAGTTAACGCCTTCGATCGTTGCTTCTTCGCGATAGAGGCGCGGAATGTCGGGAAACTGGCTGAGGGCAGCTTCATTATTGGTTTTCAGGAACATCATCAACTGCACTTCAGAGGTATTGCCATGACTCATGATGCGATCAATTAGTCCAGGACATATCCGCAAAATTGAGCGCAGAATCACCGTGCGGGTAGCACTGTCCCAACCAACTGAGACATTATAGTCTCGCAGTTCGATCGCCTTCAAATACACCACACCCAAGTAGCTAATCCGGCGAATGTTGGGGGCCTTGCTGAGGTCAATCCCTAAGCGATCGGCTAAATCGATAGGAATGTAGGCATTGCCATTCACATTAATGCCTTGTTCACCGTACAGTTGTCCGTTAATGCTGATGTTAATCGAAGGTACTGTTGTGCCCAAGGGTGTTCCAGCGATGGCCCGACTCCAGGCCACTAGTCCGTCAGCAACGCCTAGTGCTATGTCCCGCCGTCGATTCTGCACTAGGAACCGATCGTCAGGATTTGTCAAAAAGCCAAGCTCAATCACCATGGATGCCTGAATAATTTGGCGACAAAAGCGTAAGCTGCCTGTAGCTGTTGCAGTGTCAGGCTTCACACCTCGACTGGGCAGTTGGGGCACCCGCCGCAATAGAGACAGTAAAATGACTTCTGCCTGGGCTTTACGTTCGCTGTTGTTGGCGATGTAAAACACGCTGGCTCCTCGCACTGAGGGATCACTAAAGGCTTCCATGCTGATTTCTACGGCCACATCCCTAGGCTGAATGCGAGCGTTGATCCACTGAATTGTTTGCTGAGCACTTAAATCATCAGGTACAGCTAGGGTTTCAATATTGCGCGATCGCAGCTCCGCCACGATCAAATCACGGGTTAAGATCATCTCCCGTGCTTCCGTAGTGCCACCTGCTATTGCACCCACGTCTTGGATGCCATTTTCCAGGCCACCATGTTCGGCTGAAATAAAAATTCGTCCCATGAGTCATTCCTGAAGAGTTTGCAAGCGTTGTGCATCAGTCGCCTAACGTTATGATGACCTTATACACCATGTCTAGCGCTTTGAACGCATAAAGACATCAGTGTCAACTATTAGCTAAGCCTACCCTAACTGTAACTAGATGCTACCCAGCGACCATGCCACCGATGCGATCGTGCTACTAGCCCATGGTAGTCGAGATCCTCGTCCTCAACTTGCCTTGACTACCCTAGCAGAGCAGGTCCAACAGCGGCTTGCCCATAGCATGGGTGTCGCTCTCCAGGAAATACTGGTATCGGTTGCCTGGTTAGAGTTGGCACCTAAGCCGCTCCATCAACAACTGGTTGACCTTGCTCAGCAGGCATCTAGGGCAGGCCGATCGCGGCTACATATTCTACCCCTCTTCCTGTTGCCAGGAGTGCATGTGATGGAGGATATTCCCGCAGAAGTAACCCTAGCATCCCAACTATTGGCTGCGCAGT
>JANWZG010000225.1 GCA_025054735.1 Cyanobacteriota bacterium
CCTACTGTTCCTCTTGGCATACAAGTAGTAATGTTTCCGTCCCCTTGCGGGGTGATGGTTATGAAACTTGTGAAGTAACTTTGAGTGAAGACCTGGTGTTAAGTTTCCGTCCCCTTGCGGGGTGATGGTTATGAAACTCAAGTGGTCTCTGGCAGACATAGGACTGAAACTTGTTTCCGTCCCCTTGCGGGGTGATGGTTATGAAACTTATACCTAAACCGGGATACAAATTTGTTATTGGTGAGTTTCCGTCCCCTTGCGGGGTGATGGTTATGAAACCTCACGTTTGTTCCAGCGACCGTCCAGGCTGATCTGTTTCCGTCCCCTTGCGGGGTGATGGTTATGAAACTTGTGTAATACCACTGCCTCCGCCACCACCACTTGCAGTGTGTTTCCGTCCCCTTGCGGGGTGATGGTTATGAAACGCTAGTAACTTAATAGCTGCTTGTCGATGCTCGGTTGTTTCCGTCCCCTTGCGGGGTGATGGTTATGAAACGTGGAATCGATTGCAGACCAGATCGTCAACAAGAAGATCAGTTTCCGTCCCCTTGCGGGGTGATGGTTATGAAACCAGAGAACGTCACAATTAACGGCTACTGCCACACCTGTTTCCGTCCCCTTGCGGGGTGATGGTTATGAAACTATCTCTGACTGTGCGCAATTGGCCGTAAGCCATTTGTTTCCGTCCCCTTGCGGGGTGATGGTTATGAAACGCAGGTGCGGCCTACCCTACCTTCCCACTGCTTGACTTCAGGTTTCCGTCCCCTTGCGGGGTGATGGTTATGAAACCTGCAGTGTTCTCGTAGATTGCGTACCGGGGAGTAATGTTTCCGTCCCCTTGCGGGGTGATGGTTATGAAACCCAAATAACTCTCGGGGAAAAGAAAACCTACTCCGGGTTTCCGTCCCCTTGCGGGGTGATGGTTATGAAACTCAATGGGGATGTACGCGTTATAAAAAACGCGAAAAAGTTTCCGTCCCCTTGCGGGGTGATGGTTATGAAACTCTAAGGGTACTTGGACGCAAAACAGCGCCAATGGTTTCCGTCCCCTTGCGGGGTGATGGTTATGAAACTATCTAACGCTGTGTCGCCTAACAGCAAGAAAGATAGTTTCCGTCCCCTTGCGGGGTGATGGTTATGAAACTGGATTCGTTGGCTCTATGCCAACGAATTACAGCATGCTAAGTTTCCGTCCCCTTGCGGGGTGATGGTTATGAAACAGCATTTTACGATGCAGCTAACGCTGAGCTACCAAAAATGTTTCCGTCCCCTTGCGGGGTGATGGTTATGAAACTGTAAACGGTTTTGTTGCTTCCTGACCAGTTTGTCCCCGGTTTCCGTCCCCTTGCGGGGTGATGGTTATGAAACTCTGCAGGTTTACGAACTGCAGATTCGAGCATTGCACGTTTCCGTCCCCTTGCGGGGTGATGGTTATGAAACTGAATAAAAAATTAGTACAATGCACCATAATAGGTGTTTCCGTCCCCTTGCGGGGTGATGGTTATGAAACCCTTCGCTTGGGAGGCATCTCCTGGCAAGGGTTACGGCGGTCAAATCTCCAGAGACGGTTTTCCACACCTGGTTTTGTACGGTCGAAAGTGGCTCTAGCGACTCGTGGTGAAGGTTGAAACTCGCTCTAGGAGCGGCACCTCCAGAGGTCAACGAAGTTATGCGGTTTTCAAGGATCGGGTGACCTGTGGAGATCATGGCTTTGAGTATACTGGGGATAGAGCAGAACAGCAATGTGTTTAATGTTAAATTATGTAAAGTTTAAGCGTCAAGGGCTGAGCTGCTACTATTCCAGATCAAAAAGGCACATCTGAGATGTCTGAGCTTCTCTCCCTGGCTCCCGGCTTGCAGGGTCAAGGGGTCAGAAAAACTCGCATGGGTTGTGTAGCTGGCTGCTGGAGCTATGATGCTAGCTGTGGTTGATTGCTAGTATCGTGTTGGGGGGAAAACCCTGCTACACTAAACCCGTAGACTGCTTAGGTCAATTGCCTATGGATGTTGCTGTGTTTAGTGCCAAGTCCTACGATCGGCAAATGCTTGCTGCGGTCAATGCTGAGCAGAGCTATGGTCACCAGTTGGTGTTTTTAGAGCCGAGTTTGAACCAGAGCACTGCACCCTTAGCTGCTGGGTTTCCGGCTGTTTGTCTCTTTGTGAATGATGCGGCAGATGCGGCTGCGCTGGATATTCTAGCTGCCAATGGCACTAAGCTCATTGCTTTGCGCTGCGCTGGGTTTAACAATGTAGACCTAAAGGCAGCAGCAGAGCTAGGAATGACCGTTGTCCGGGTGCCTGCCTATTCTCCCTATGCTGTGGCAGAGTTTGCCGTGGGCATGATTTTGACTCTCAACCGCAAGTTTCACAAGGCCTACAACCGGGTGCGAGAGGGCAACTTCTCTCTAGAGGGGTTGATGGGGTTTGAACTGCACGATCGCACAGTGGGCATTGTGGGCACAGGTAAAATCGGCATGATCTTCGCCAAGCTGATGCGGGGGTTTGGCTGTGTGGTGTTGGGCTACGATCGCTACCCCAATCCTCAGTTTGAAACCTTGGGTGCGGCTCGGTATGTGGATTTACCGGAATTACTCGCCAATTCTGACATCATCTCGCTGCACTGTCCCCTGACCCCAGAAACCTACCACCTGATTGATGCAGAGGCGATCGCCCAGATGAAACCAGGGGTGATGCTGATCAATACCAGTCGGGGTGCCCTGATTGATACTGAGGCTGTGATTGATGGCTTGAAATCTCGCCACATTGGTGCTTTAGGGCTGGATGTGTACGAACAGGAAGCAGACCTGTTTTTTGAGGATTTATCGAACACAATCATCCAAGATGATGTATTTGAACGGTTGCTGATGTTCCCCAATGTGCTAGCTACCGGACATCAGGCATTTTTCACCGAAGATGCCCTGACCAACATTGCCCAGACTACCCTGGCCAACATCACCGCGATCGAGCAGGGTCGGCCCTGTGCCAATGAGGTGCGAGCAGAGGAGTTGGTGGTTTCCAAGCCCTGATAGCGAGGGTAAGCAGCGACAGGATGGCTAGGAGAGTGATGGCATATGGTGGCAGGGTTGCATGTTAGGGTGAAGGGGGTTGATGAAATGACTTGCCTAGACAGCAACAAGGCCGCGATCAGCAAAGATTTGCTTGACAGCGGCTACCTGCTCAGGGGTAGGGGGTTGAGTATCGTGGAGGGTGTAGGGCAAGCCCAACTGCTCCCACTTGTATTCCCCCATCTTGTGAAAGGGCAGCACCTCTACCCGTTCTACATTGGGCAAGGTTGCTACAAAATCCGCTAGTCCAGTCACGTTGCTTTCTGGATCGGTTAACCCCGGCACTAACACAAACCGGATCCATGTGGGTTTGTGGATATCAGCAAGGTAGCGGGCAAAGGTCAAGGTTGGCTCTAGGGAAACGCTAGTCACCTGTCGATAGCGATCGGGGTCATAGGATTTAATATCCAACAGCACCAAATCTGTATGGGCTACCACTGGCTTAGCTGCTTCTAGCACTACATACCCAGAAGTATCCAAGGCTGTGTGCAACCCCATAGCCTGACACTGGCGCAAAATCTCTGCTACAAAGGTGGGCTGCATTAATGGCTCTCCACCGCTGATGGTGACTCCTCCGTGGCGCAAAAAACTCCGATACTTGCGAATTTCCGCCATGATTTCCTCAACGGTCACCTCGCGCCCCTCGTGGTAGTTGCGACAGTCGGGGTTATGGCAATACAAACAGCGGAGAGGGCACCCCTGGGTGAACACCACAAATCGGAGTCCTGGCCCATCAACGGTGCCACAGCTTTCTAAGGAATGGATGCGTCCAGTGATGTTAGGCATCTTGAGTCATGTCGTGGGCGGTGGGGTCAAAGCCTTCGGGAAAGCGAGTGTAGCTGTCAAAGTCAGCACGGGTAAACAGGGCACCATCAAGGGTAGCCCCACGGAGATTGGTGCTAAACAGAAGGCACCCCCGCAGGTCGGCTCCTGTTAGGTCTGAGGCTTCTAGGTCAGCAAAGCTAAGGTCACAGCCTCGCAGGTTCGCCCCCTGGAGGTTCACCCCCCGCAAATCGGCATAGCTTAGATCTTCTCCCGCTAGGTGGATATGAGCAAAATTGCGCTCTCCTGCTGCATAGCGATCGCGAATTTCTCTCTGGGTTGCCGATGTTGTCATGACCAATCTCCTTTTACTCACAGTTATGGAAACCGCCAGCCCCTCCTGGGGTAGAAGGGGCTGGAATGAAGTCACCTAGAAGCGTTCGTGGAAGGTGCGATTGAGGACATCCAGTTGCTGTTCGCGGGTCAACTTAATGAAATTGACTGCATAGCCCGATACCCGAATGGTTAGTTGCGGGTACAGTTCTGGGTGATCCATGGCATCTAACAAGGTATCTCGGTTGAGGACGTTGACGTTGAGATGGAAACCGCTGTCGTGCATGTAGCCATCTAGCAAGCTCACCAAGTTTTGCACACGATCGTCCTCTGTGCGTCCCAGTGCTGCTGGCACGATGGAAAAGGTGTTGGAAATGCCATCTTGGGCATCGGCATAGGGCAGTTTGGCAACCGAGGCTAGGGAGGCAATGGCTCCGTTGCTGTCCCGTCCGTGCATGGGGTTAGCGCCAGGCGCAAAGGGTTCACCGGCTCGCCGTCCATCGGGTGTGTTGCCCGTTTTCTTGCCATAGACCACGTTAGAGGTAATGGTGAGAATGGACTGGGTTGGCACGGCATCACGATAGGTCTTGTGTTTACGCAGTTCCGCCATGAAAGTACGGACTAGTTGCACTGCAATTTGGTCAACCCGATCGTCGTTGTTGCCATATTTGGGGAAGTCACCATCGATCACGTAGTCTACAGCGAGGCCGCGATCGTCCCGCACTATACGCACACGGGCATACTTGACTGCCGAGAGGGCATCGGCCACGACTGACAGCCCAGCCATGCCAAAGGCCATGGTGCGCAGAATGTCTCGATCGTGCAGGGCCATCTCAATCCGCTCGTAACAGTACTTGTCATGCATGTAGTGGATGATGTTCATAGTGTTGACGTAGGTTTTCGCCAACCAAGCCATCATCTGCTGGAAGCGGGGCCACAACTCGTCATAGTCCAGCACATCACCGACGATCGGTGCATAGGCAGGAGCCACCTGCTCGCCTGATTTTTCATCTCGACCACCGTTGATGGCGTAGAGCAGGCACTTCGCCAAGTTCACCCGCGCCCCAAAGAATTGCATCTGCTTACCAATGCGCATGGCTGAAACACAGCAAGCGATGCCGTAGTCATCACCCCAGTAAGCCCGCATGAGGTCATCGTTTTCGTACTGAATGGAGCTAGTAGCGATGGAAACCTTTGCACAGTAGCGTTTGAAGTTATCGGGCAACTGTTCTGACCAGAGCACAGTCAGGTTAGGTTCTGGGGCAGGGCCAAGGTTGATCAGGGTGTGAAGCATCCGGAAGCTGGTGCGGGTAACTAACGGACGACCATCCAGGCCCATACCGCCAATGCATTCTGTTACCCAGGTAGGGTCTCCACTGAATAGCTCGTTGTAGTCTGGGGTGCGCAGGAACCGCACCATCCGCAGTTTCATGACGAAATGATCAATTAGTTCCTGGGCTTCTGCTTCAGTCAGTAACCCCCGTTGCAAGTCCCGTTCAATGAAAATATCCAAGAAGGTCGAAACCCGTCCTAGGGACATAGCCGCACCATTTTGCTCCTTAACAGCCGCCAGATAGCCAAAGTAAACCCACTGCACGGCTTCTTTAGCGGTGGTTGCCGGAACGCTGATGTCATAACCGTAGCTGGCTGCCATGGCTTTTAGCTCACCCAAGGCCTTAATCTGCTCAGACAGCTCTTCTCGCAGGCGAATGGTGGCTTCATCCATCACATCTACATCTAAGGCGGCTTGGTCAGCCTGTTTTTCGGCGATTAGGCGATCGACCCCGTATAGGGCTACCCGCCGATAGTCTCCGATAATCCGTCCCCGTCCGTAGGCATCTGGCAAGCCTGTGATGATCCCCGATCGCCGACACCGCCGCATTTCCTCTGTGTAGGCATCAAACACACCGTCGTTGTGGGTTTTGCGGTATTTGGTAAAGGTTTCCTTGGTTTGAGGATCTAACTCGTAGCCGTAGGCTTTGAGGGCACCTTCCACCACCCGAATGCCACCAAAGGGCATAATGGCCCGCTTCAGGGGTTTATCGGTTTGTAAACCGACGATCTGCTCTAGGGCTTGGTCAATATAGCCGGGAGCATGGCTAGTAATCCCAGAGGGCACGCGGGTGTCAGCATCCAATACACCTCGCTCCCGCTCCGCTGCCATCAAATCTCGTACCCTTG
>JANWZG010000226.1 GCA_025054735.1 Cyanobacteriota bacterium
TACCACATGCAGTCCGGCTTCTCGTAGCTCTGCTTTGGGACATTCCCCCACCTTAGAAACGAGCACAGCCTTGCAATCGGCGATCGCCTTAATCACATACTCCAGCGTGGCATCTTCACCATAACCACCTTGGCAATACTGATCTACCTTGCGATGTCCAACAAACTTCGCTTCGTTAGCATCCACCTCAAAAATTTGGAACTCCTTGGCATGACCAAAGTGCTGGTTAACCAGGCCACCACCCTTAGTCGCTACTGCCACCAAAATCTTGGGGCTATTCTTGATGCGTTGGCTGGGTTTAACCTTGGTCTTCGCCAGCTTAATGTCTTCCTTGAACTTCTCAATGCCCGCATGAACCTCCTGCCGTAGTTCCAAGTCATACTGCACGGGCATAGCCATGAACTTATCCTTGGTGAATTCTTGGCTGCGGTCTTCACCCAACAAGCCCACTGCATCTGCACGACATTGGCGACAATGGCGCATCATCTTCATATTGCTGTCAGCGCAGCGATCTTGCAACTTCTTCAACTCCGCAGGGGTTGGCCCTCGTTGTCCTGTCAGACCAAAGTAGGTGCCATGTTCTGGAGCAGAAATCAGGGGCATAATATTGTGCAAAAATGCCCCCTTTTCCCGAATCACCTGATCCACTTCGACTAGGTGCTCATCATTAATGCCAGGAATCATGACCGAGTTCACCTTACAGAGAATATCTGCCTCTTTTAGCGCTTGTAAGCCTTCCATCTGGCGCTCATGGAGAATTCGAGCAGCTTCTAGCCCCTTGTAGCGCTTGCGGCGATAGTGAACCCAGGGATAAATCTTCGTGCCAATTTCAGGATCAACCATGTTAATGGTGATAGTGACATGATCCACGTTTAGGGCTTTGATCTTGTCCACATAATCTGGCAACATCAGCCCGTTGGTAGACAGACATAACTTAATGTCAGGGGCTTTTTCAGCAATTAGTTCAAAAGTGCGGAAGGTTTTTTCTGGGTTGGCAAGGGGGTCACCAGGGCCAGCAATGCCCAACACTGTCATCTGAGGAATCTTACCCGCAATCACTAGCACCTTATGAGCGGCTTCCTCTGGGGTTAACAGTTCACTCACCACACCAGGGCGGCTTTCATTCGCGCAGTCATACTTACGATTACAGTAATTGCATTGGATGTTGCAGGCTGGAGCAACCGCAACGTGCATTCGAGCATAGTGATGATGGGCTTCTTCGCTGTAACAGGGGTGCTTAGCAATGCGATCGAGTATCCGTTGATCGTGGGTAGGTGTTACCTTAGAGTTGGTACTGCAACCACAGCTATTAGCACTTTGCTTCTGGGCCACTGTGTTTTTGGTAATCACAATGTCTGTAACGGGCTGGGTCTCTGGAGGAGAGAGCAATCCTGAAGTAGGTGGTGGTGTCATTGAATTTCGGCAGGGCTAGATGGACAGCGCCACTGAGGAAAGACGCTTGCTCCAGTCCTCTAAGAGAGAATGAATGATTGAAGTCGCTGGGTACAGGCAGCCTGCCTACGCAGGTTAGAGGTTATGTGACCCTACTGGAAAAACCCTACAAGAGTTCACGGAGGACTTAGGAAATGCTGTAACGAGCGACTTCAGTCATGAGAATCTGGTGCAATCGCGCCATACTCTCGTCGCATCTCTGACCAAGAAACCTATGGTGACTAGTTATTGGTAACTAGGCAGGGGTTAAAAGAACCTGTGTCTCTGGTGCAGAGAGTTGCGTGATTGGCGTTGTGAACGTTATACCAGCCACGTAAAATTAGCCCAGACCAGCAGCCTCCAGTCAGAGTTATTGAATTCATTAGCCTGTACTCAAGGGCTAAAACCCAAGCAGAACTGAGAGGTAAAAAAATTTTTGGGTTGCGGTGTGAGTATTTTTTGTAGGGGGGGTGAGTGTTTTTAGCACAGGGGAATAGTATTTTCTGTACTCGCCTCAATGCTTGATACACTCAACGATCAACGCCATTTTCTAGTGAGTTTTAGCGTTAACTGTGTTGTACTCAAAAACCAACACTGAACGGTACAAAACTGTCCAGGCAGGCACTCCAGAGTTTTTTTGCTGGTGTTCATTAAAGGCTGGGAGTAATTCAGGTGCATGAAAACCCCCAGCAAGATCCGAAATTCAATTCTGTATCTAAAGTATCATTTTATGGAAACTAACGCGATCGAACATAATATTTTTTTCAACTTTGTTCATGATGAACAGAACTATTCTTTAAATAGACAACTTCGATACAAAACCACTGTTGATCTCCTTTTGAGTACACGGTTAATTACTAGCTACAGTGGGCGGTTAATTCTCTGAAACGCCCAGGGAGTCAGGTATTGACTGTGAGTACCCAAATACTTGTTCCTGTGGCAATTAATACTAGTACCCCCCCAGAAAAATGCTAGAACCTCAACCTTTAAAAAAAATCAAGTTCCTACTCTGCTATGGTTTTAGGACTGAGTACATGACTGAGTAATTCAATAACTTTGATGCAGACTGTTGGGAATGACCTGATTTTTCTTGCCTGATATAAGCAGGAAAACAACGTACCGTTTCCCTTACAGCTATGCAGCCCTCGTCTTCCTCAGTTAGTCTTCCTCTCCCCCAGGAACTCAGTCTGAATTCTGGTCAAGATGTCGCTAGAGCTACGGTCACATCTCCTTGGTTTCCGATCGCCGCTTGGCAAGCGTTGCAGGATGACTTTCGTATTATCTTTGAGCGCGACCCGGCTGCCCACCACTGGTTAGAGGTACTGTGCTGCTATCCTGGCTTCCATGCAATTGTTCTCTATCGTCTAGCCCACTGGCTGCACCGTCGCGGCGTAGTCTTCATCCCTCGACTAATTTCTCACTTAGCTCGGTTCCTAACTGGAATTGAAATCCATCCTGGTGCTGTACTCGGTAAAGGTGTGTTTATCGATCATGGTATGGGCGTGGTGATTGGGGAAACAGCGATCGTGGGTGACTATTGCCTTATTTACCAAGGCGTAACTCTGGGAGGAACTGGGAAAGAAACAGGCAAACGCCATCCCACCCTAGGCAACCATGTGGTAGTAGGTGCAGGGGCAAAGATTCTCGGCAACATCAGCATCGGTGACTATGCTCGTGTCGGTGCTGGGTCGATCGTCCTACGGTCTGTACCTTCCTATTGCACGGCTGTAGGAGTCCCTAGCCGCAATATTTGTCGCACGAACACCAAAACTCGCCCTTTAGATCATGGGCAGGTTCCTGATATTGAAGCAGCCGTTGTGCGGATGCTGACCGATCGCATTGAACGCTTAGAACAGCAACTTCAGCAGTTGACCCATACATCCCCTACTACAACGTCATCCCCTAACACAACATCATCCCCTAGCACAATACCCCCTAAGCCAACAGCAACGCTAACCTGTCAGTCCTAGTCGCTGACTTGATGTTTCCCTCCTTGATTTTCCCTCTAAATGCCCTCTAGATTCCTGTTGCTTTATACTCCCGTCGTCTCTGCCCTAATTTTTTGAGGTAATGTTCATGTCTCCCCTTTTTTCACCAACTCCTGGCACTAAACAGGTTAACGATCCATCAACCATGGATATGTCAACTACCTATGTTGTATCAGTACCTCGCATTGAACGCTGGCAGGTCTATTATCGCTTGCAAGAGTTAATGATTCCTTGTTGGTGTTTGCCCGACGGTTCACTGCGAGTAGAAGTGCAAAATGGCATCAATGCTCTGCTGTTACGCAGCGTGGTGCAGCAATTTATTGCCTCTCGCCAAGAGCTAGTGACTTGGCTGAGGCGATGCTGGGATGCTAAGGGTGAGCAAAAGCTGATGGAGTAACAATAAGTGGAGTCAGGATTAGCTTCTCCTCTCTCCATTCTCTCTACTCATGCTGCTATTCGCCTATTTCCCATTCACCATCTCACCCATACGCTCGTATTTGGTTTTCCCCGCCCGTTCCCAATTATTACTAACTTCCAAGGAGACTCTCAAATGACACAAACACTGGTTCAAGAATTTAGTCAGGTGAATGCCAATGCCGTTGGTTTGGGACAGGAAGTTACAGTTCCTGTCTGTGAAGGCTTGAATATGGTGTTGGCTAGTTTTCAGGCGCTCTATTTACAGTACCAAAAGCATCATTTTGTGGTGGAAGGTGCGGAGTTTTACTCGCTGCATGAGTTTTTTGCAGACAGCTATGGGCAAGTCCAGAACTATGTGCATCAACTAGGTGAGCGGCTAAACGGCTTAGGTGGAGTCCCCGCTGCTAGTTTTAGCAGATTGGCAGAACTCTGTTGTTTTACACCAGAACCTGATGGCATTTTCACCGCTCGGCAAATGCTAGAAAACGATTTGAGTGCTGAACAAACGGTTATTGATTTGCTCCGACGGCAAGCATCTCAAGCAGAGAGTGTCGGCGATCGAGCCACGCGCTATCTCTATGAACAGATCCTCTTGCAAACTGAAGATCGTGCATTCCACCTAGCCCATTTCCTAGCAGCAGACAGTCTAACGTTTGCCTTTGTAAACCGAGTGTAACGTAACTTAATTCCCCACCATTAGGAGGTAGTGATGAGCAGCAACATGCGGCTAATTCAATTTTTACAGGATGAACTGGCTATTTCGTCCGCAGAGATCGATGTGTTGCTGCGTCATCCAGAACAGGACAGTGCTCCAGGACACATGATTCTCTGGCAGTATGGCTTGATTTCATTTCAGCAATTAACACAAGTTTTTGATTGGCTGGAGGCTCAATTCTGATGGCTGGTTGTTATTTCTATCAAGTTATAAGACGCAAACGATACTACCCACTCAGGAGAGCACTATGATAGCTACGTTAATTGCGATTGTCACGATGTTCACCCTCATGATTATTGCCAATGCATACATGCTAGATGCCATTCAGAAGGATGCATTGAACGATCGCAAGCCCCGTAACAAAATCGTTCATTAGCGGCGGGAGTTGATTATGAAAACTCATCAGATTCACATTAACGATACCACCTTGCGTGATGGCGAGCAGGCAGCCGGAATTGCCTTCAATCTAGAAGAAAAAATTGCGATCGCTGTCTTTCTAGATGCCATTGGAGTGCCGGAGCTGGAAGTGGGCATTCCTGCAATGGGGCGAGATGAAGTCGAGGCCATTCGAGCGATCGTCAACCTTGGGCTAAAGGCCAAACTCCTTGGCTGGAATCGAGCTAACCGAGCAGATATTCAGGCATCGATAGATTGTGGTCTCCAGCGTGTTCATATTTCGGTGCCCGTGTCAGAGATTCAAATTGCCGCAAAGTTTCATGGGCAATGGCGGGTGATGCTCGATCGTCTGTACGAGGTCATCAGTTTTGCCTGCGATCGGGGTCTAGAGGTATCCGTAGGGGGTGAAGACTCCTCTAGGGCACATGAGGCATTTTTGCTAGATGTTGCCATGCTTGCCCAGTCATGGGGGGCCTCTCGGTTTCGGTTCTGCGACACTGTAGGCATCTTAGAACCACTGACTACCTACAACAAGGTGCAGCGCCTAGTCAGCAACCTGACGATACCCGTTGAGATGCACACCCACAATGACTTGGGGCTGGCCACAGCTAATGCCCTTGCGGGTATTCGGGCTGGAGCGTTATCTGTGAATACTACTGTGAATGGCCTAGGGGAACGGGCAGGAAATGCCGCCCTAGAAGAGGTCGTGATGGCGTTGAAGCGCATCTATGGTGTGCAAACTGGTATTGATACCAAGCGCCTATTGGAACTTTCGCGTCTGGTTGCCAAGGCATCCAACTGTCCGGTGCCACCGTGGAAAGCGATCGTCGGTGATAATGCCTTTGCCCATGAGTCAGGTATCCACGCCCACGGTGTCTTGCAAAATCCTGCCACCTATGAACCCTTTGCCCCAGAGGAGGTCGGCTGGGAGCGCCGATTTGTGGTTGGCAAACATTCAGGACGGCATCTTGTGCTGAATGTGTTGCAGCAGCAAGGAGTTTTCTTAAGTCCAGAAGAAGCACAAGTAGTCTTAGACGCTGTGCGCCGTCAAGCAGTAGCTGTCAAACGCGGCCTAACGATTGATGAGTTGTTAATGCTAGTTCCCCCAGAGAGGTCTTACACCCATGCAAACTGATGAGATTGAAATTGATGCTCCGCCCACGTTTGAAATTGGCCAAAAGGTGCGCTTGCGTAAACTCATTCGTAATGATGGCACCTTTCCTGGCAAAGACATTGGCGCAACTCTGGCTAAAAAGGGAGATGTTGGCTATGTAGTCAGCATTGGCACCTTTTTACAGCGTTCTTATATCTATGCCGTCCATTTCATAGCTACGGGTCACATCGTTGGTTGTCTCAAAAAAGAACTTGAACTCGCCGAGGAGAATTTAT
>JANWZG010000227.1 GCA_025054735.1 Cyanobacteriota bacterium
CCGGACTTGAAACTCTGCCACCACTTCAGGGTTAGAGGTTTCTTGGCGAAACTCTAGCTTTGCGGTGCCTCCTAACACTCGTTCCGCTTCCTTGGGGTCATTTACGCCAGGTAGTTGCACTAGCAATTGATTGTTGCCCGCGGTCTGCACGATCGCCTCTGATACCCCTAACCCATTCACCCGACGTTCAATGACTACGCGCAAGTCTTCTAAATCACCGGGCTTAATCACTTGCGGTTGACCATCTTCGGGCTGTTTCACCTGAATAGTCAGTTGGGAACCCCCTTGCAAGTCTAACCCCAACCGGAGGGGGACATTTGCTAAGACAAACACGGCAGCAATGACGAGCACGATAATCAAAACTAGGATGGAGCGTTGTCGTTGCATGGGTGTAAAGGGTAGAGAATCAAAGGTGAAACGGGTGAATCTAGGGCTAACAAAGCCAAGCCATACCAGGAGTGATTGGATCTCACCAACAGGATCTCACAACGGTCATCAAGGTGATCATAACTCAGTCAAGTGATGTGATATTGCTCTTCATTGGCACGCCTACTAAGGGGGCCTTAGCAGGCTTTATTTCCCCAGCATTGCCTGCACAGCCTCTACAATTTGCGGGGGTTGAACGATCGTCAAATTTTCCAGTACGCCGTTGTAGGGTGTGGGAATGTCCTGAGATGAGAGGCGTACTACAGGTGCGTCTAACTCGTCAAATAGGCGATCGTTGATAGACGCAATCACCTCAGCACCGATGCCTCCTGTTTTCATACATTCTTCCACGACGATAACCCGGTGGGTTTTGCGAAGGGAAGTTCCAATTGTATCAAGATCTAGTGGCTTGAGAGAAATTAAGTCAATTACCTCTGGGTCGTAGCCTTGCTGCACCAAGGTTTTTGTAGCTTGAAGAACATGGTGACGCATCCGAGAGTACGTTAAAATTGTTACATCTTTACCTGGGCGCACCACCTCAGCTTTGTCTAGCGGCAGTAAGTACTCTTCAGTGGGCAAGGTTTCCTTGAGGTTATAGAGCAATACATGCTCGAAAAACAATACTGGATTGTCATCGCGGATAGCAGACTTCAGAAGGCCCTTGGCATTGTAGGGTGTGGAGCAAGCAACAATTTTTAGCCCCGGTACTGCTTGAAAATAAGCCTCTAACCGCTGGGAGTGCTCTGCCCCTAGTTGTCGGCCAACGCCACCTGGCCCTCGAATGACCATGGGAATTTTGAAGTTGCCCCCCGATGTGTAGCGCAACATACCAGCATTATTAGCAATTTGGTTAAAGGCTAAGAGCAAGAAACCCATATTCATGCCCTCGATGATGGGGCGCAGACCTGTCATGGCTGCTCCTACGGCCATGCCCGTGAAGCTGTTTTCTGCGATCGGGGTATCCAAGACCCGTAACTCACCGTAGGTTTTGTATAGATCCTTGGTTACTTTATAGGATCCGCCGTAATGTCCCACGTCTTCACCCAGCACAAACACACGGGGATCCCGTGCCATTTCCTCGTCGATCGCCTCTCGCAGGGCATTGAACAAGAAGGTTTCCGCCATTTCTGCTATGTCCGCTTTCACAACAATTCATGCGTAAGTCAATACGCAATCTTCAATTCTACGGCATTCGTGCTGAGCTAGTTGTGAAAGTCATCGAACCCAGAATCAGGTTGCTAGTCCCTGACATTAGGACTAGCCTAAGCCTGTAACTGATAGGCAGCAGGGTTTGCTACTAGGCACAGTAAAAAACTGGCAGACGCGATCGCCTACCAGTTCTTGTAGTGTGCAGGGCTGGTTTAAATCAGCGCTGTGAGCAGCCTACCGATTCTATCCATCCCTGAAGGTCTGTCTATCGCTGAAGGTGCAACCTATGACCTCGGCTCAGCCTGAGTATACTTGCAGCAGGAACTCCTGAATGTAGCCACGACCAAAGACGTGCTGAGCACAGGGGTCGCAGCCAGGGCCAACTTCAACAGTTGCAGCAATTTCATACAACCCATCAGTTAGACCCCGGGCCTCAGGTGTAAACGCTAAGGACAGTTCGTAGTCATACGTGTCCTTGGTGGTGGTCACAGCAGTGGATAGGTCAATTTCAGGAGCTGGGCCAAAGCCTTCAAAGTGGAAATTCACCTTTAGGCTAATCCCCAAGCACATCAATAATGCTGTTAGGGGAGACTTGTTGAAGCGCAACTTTAGGCTGGCAACAACGGTTTCGCTAGATGCAACAATGTATTTGGACTGGGTAGCACCAACTTGATCGGGCATAGCTGGCATACCAGCAGTCCCTTCTATGCGCAGGCTGTAAATATCGAACCAAGCGGGGCCAAGAATTTCGCGGGAGTACAGTTCAGAATCTGTTTGCAGAACAGTTGCTTGTGCAGGCATAATTAGTACCTCAAATCAATGAATTAAATGGGCTTAATTGGAAACAAACATGCAGAAAAACTCGTTGATTTCGTGTTTCTTTGGCCTGCTTTGTTTGTCTTGAATTCATTGTGGCAATGCCAAGAGTTGTGGTCAGTACCCAAGGGGGTAATATTGACTGTTTTGGAACAATAGTTATCAATAAGTCCCCCTTTAAGTTCCCCTTTTTAGATTGATGAATGCTATGGGCAATAGGTTTTGTATCGTCCATGGCTGGGGAAAATAGGGAGCATGTCGTGTTTGCAAGATTCTGCTCTAGACATCATTCCCCTGCTTTGCCTACTAACTTGGAAGAGGAATTTAGGGTGAGGGCAAAAATGATGTGTAATCCTCAGTGAACTGCGATCGTAGCCCTTCCAAGTACCTTTGATTGATTAATCCAATCAACTTAGGTTAAATTGGGGGCGTGTCCTAATTTGCAAATTATTTGTTCTATTCCTAGAACGTGAAATCTACCCTTAAAATCCTCTAGTTGCCGCCTTCTGATCATGGTGCCTTTATCACGATATTGGGAAATCTTGAGGCTTGATCCTGCTGCTGATGGGGTAGGGTACAAGCGCCAGTTACTACCCTTAGCGATGGAATTTTTTCAAGTACAGGGTCTTGCCCCAGAGGGTCTAAAGCAAATGCCTGGGCGATCGTCCTTGCTGCACTACACTACCCAACAATATTTGCATCAACTATTTCGCACCCAGTCCCCATGGAATGCTTTCCAAGCAGCAACTGCTGGTTTATGCCTGCGGTGCTACGTGTCCTATGCCATTGTTCATGCTTGTCAGCGTCTAGCCCGGTTCTTCACTAGCTACTTCACCTATCGCGATTTGTTGCCCTTTGTGCTAGATGATGATGGCAAAACTTTGATTGTGCTTCGTCACCATGATCAACAGCAATTGGGGTTAGATGCTGACGGAACGATGCGATCGCTGCCCTTCCCCATTGTCTCCGTTGAGATTTTACGCACCTATGACCCGAATCGGCCTGCTGCAACTAGGGCCAGTCTAGAAAATTGGGCATATTACTGTGTAAGGCAACAAGGTCAGTTGAAAGACTTCATTGCCAAACAGGGCTTGTGCCGCCTGAGTAATTGGGCTTTGCTGAATCGGGTTAGTCATCGACAACTTGAGGGGTTTTCTCCCCACGATCGAGCACTCATTAGCGCCTTTCACCGGGTCTACCGCCGCGATCGCCGCCGTCAACACCAAACTGGCAAGTGTCCCGACCCTACCCCTGCCCAACTCCAAGAGATGAGCGGGTATTTACAGCAAGTTGGCATCAACTTGAGGGGGGCGGCATTGCTCCACAAGTTGCAAACCTTAGCTATGGGTCTACGGCAACTAGAGCAGTGGGTGGGGGGTGTTGCACCACCAGCTATTTCAATCGATGAACTGGATTCAGAAACCGGTCAAGTGAGTCAGTTACCTGACCCTAGGGCTGAGAATAATGTAATGGCGATCGAACGACAGGAAATTCAAGACTTTTGCCATGAGCAACTTGTGCGATCGTTAGCTCAAGCCATCACCGTGGGATTATCTGAGCATGTGGCCAGTATTCAGAGACGGCCTCGGTATGCCAAGTTTGCCAACTGTATACTACAGGGATTATGGCTAATCTACAGTCAAGGTAAATCCCAAACGGAGATTGCACCCCTGTTAGGCATGACCAATCAGATACAGGTTAGTCGAGTGTTGGGGTTGACAGAGTTGCTGAATCGAGTACGACGGCATACGGTTGAGATGCTTTTCCACAGCTTGGTCAAGCTGGTTGAAGACCTTGATTTAGTTCAAATTCAGAGCCAACCAGATTACCTCAATAACTTGCAAACTGCTATTGAAAGCTTTGTGGATGAGGAAATTTTTCAGGCAGCAGCAGCAGAACTGATGACTACGAAAGGTCGAGCCTTCGATAGTCTCTATGCTCAGCAACTACGTCACCAGATTCAAACTTATCAGGAGGTTAACCTAGCATGAGTTACGCTACCCTTGAATACCCACCCCTTCCGATCATTCCCCCTGACCCTATACCGCTGACCCAAACTGATATTCAGCAGGCAATACAGTTGAGTGATGCCGTACTGGGGGAGGAATGTCAATGGCAAACCTATCTCCAGGGTCTGGCTTTGATGGGGTTTACAACTTGGCTGCGGGAGCGATCGCCCCATCTCTCTGTTCAGCTAGAGCATTGTTCTCTCTGGCAGCCAGAGGTGGCTACGGTTATACCAGCAGCTTGTAAGTTGATTGTAGGAGATTTTTCCCTCTGCTTGTTGGCTACTGAGCACCTGTGGCATGAGCTGGTCAACATTCCCAGGGCTGTTTTGGAATTACCTACTTTCACAGCCCACTTCTATGTGGTGATTGAGGTGCAAGAAGAGGAGGAGCAGGTGGTGATTCAAGGCTTTGCTCGGTTTGACCAACTAGATGCCTATCGACGATCGCATACCCTTTCTCCCCATCCAGATTGGAGTTATTCTCTACCCCTCCACTGGTTTGATCCAGAACCGAATCACCTTCTCACTTACTTACAGGTGCTAGATCCAGCAGCAATCATCCTACCGGAATCTGCTATGGATACCTCTGCTGACCAGACCCTCGACCATCCTATTGATGTGTATCAATTGCTAGCAGGGTTGAAATCCTCTAATTGCCCTCTATGGCAGCAGTTGTCTTGGGAGCAGGGGCAACGAGTGTTACAAAATCTGGAATTGCTAAGGTTGTGTTACCAATGGCAGCAAGCTCCAAACACTGAGGATAGTCCCAATGTACGTCTGTTGGAGTTACTCACCTTGGCGTTGCAGAGGGTAGTGCGACTGGGGCGATGGTTGCAGGGAGAACTTGACGACATGGCCAACCAGTTGGGATTGTTTTTGCTACCGACAACAGCTATGGTTGCCCCAATGCTGTCACTTGATCGCTTTGAGGCGGCGATTGCAGAATTACGAAATCAGAGTATGGATATTCCACCTCAACCTACTCGCGCCTACCAAGACTTAGATTGGCAGGATGTTCCTCTGCGCCTCTGTATTCTCACTTGGCGGGTATCTGAGAATGCTGCCCTTGATGACCAAGCTAGGTTTTCTGTGCTGTTCATTCTAGGAATGCAAACGAATGCTACCTTGCCCGACGGCCTAAAACTGCGAGTCAGCAATGCGATCGGTGTCCTCCATGAACCCATTGCTGAATTTGACGATCCGTTTCTGTTTGCTAGAGTCCAAGGCCAGCTAGGTGATACCTTTGTAGTGACCATTTGCCACATCAACTGTCCACCCCTCACCTTGGCTCCCTATCAACTCACCTTGGCGTAGCTGCTATGATGTTTGAACTTCAGGTCTGGTATTACCTTGATCAGTCTTGCCTGTTTCTGCTGCAATGGCAGAATAGAACTCAGCAACTTACGGCTAATGTGCCCTATTCCAGAGAAGTTCAGCAACGCTACCAACGCTGGCAACAACGCTATTTACGTTATTACGAATTTACAACTCCACGGGTTGCGGAAAGTGGCAGCTTGAAGCCAGGAACAGGTGACCCGGCCCATGACTTGATGCAAGCGGAACAGGAGTTGGTGCGATCGTTCCAAGCTTGGTTGGCTGAAGGAGAAACCCGCAACATTCAACAGTGCATCTGGGAAGAGGGTAATCGATTGCTACATCAGTTAGTGAATAACCCGTCTGCTCTGAAGGATAGCTCTGCCCAGTTGATTGAGGTGTTTTTGACGATCGATGCTCCTGACCTGGCCAAATTGCCTTGGGAACGTTGGGAACTGACCCCTAATCCTAGCCAGTTACCGCTGCGGATAATTCGGACTGCTAGTCAAGGGCGCTTGCGACCCTATTCCCCAAGCTACCGCCGAAAGCCAAGGATTCTGGTGATTTTAGGTGAAGATACTAACCTATCCTTACAGGCTCATTGGCAAGCCCTCCAA